>CALEBT010000045.1 GCA_937942875.1 uncultured Ignavibacterium sp.
TTTATTTGATATCTTACTTTCCAAAGCCTTCGACGGAAGTTTAACAGCTTCCTGGCGTAAAGCACATATGCAAGAACTACTTAAAGAAATGGAAGAACAGAAAAAATATTTAGAAGGTAAGATAAATGTCTGAAAAAAAAGGAATTGACCTTAAAGACGAAATAATCAATATATTAAGAGAAGTTCTAAAACCTCTTTCTATAGACGAATTAACCCAATTAATAAACGAGAGAGGCAATTTTGAACAATTGGATGGCTCACCAATAAGTACTCGGTTAGTTGAGAATAAAATTAAAACACTCCCTCAGTATTTTATATATGAAAAAGGATTAGCAAGTCTTGTTGACTGGGAAGAGCTAGGAGAAATACGAGATGTGCTGGTTCTGGCAAATACCCGGCTTTCAACAAAAGAAATTGCACAAAGAATTAATGAAAACAAATCTGCTAATGAAGAAAGAGTAACTGCCGGTCAAATTTATCTCCGTGTTAAAAGATATCCCAATTTATTTAAAGTCGAAGGAGATGAAGTAGAATTACTAACTTCTCAGGAGATGGAAGATTCGACAGATAAATTAATAAAGGCTAAGGAAAAAGTTCAAAGAAAAACTGATGAAGAAAATAGAATATTAAAAGAAATCTCCTTAGGAAATTTTAAAGCATTTTCTAATAAACAAAATATCAAAATAAAACCTATCACTTTAATTTTTGGTCCTAATAGTTCTGGTAAATCTTCAATTATTCATAGTTTGTTATATATACAAAATGCATTTTCAACAGGTGATCTCGATCCGCATTATATGAAGATTAGTGGTCAGTCAGTTGACCTTGGTGGATTTGACCAATTTGTTTATAAGCGAATGACGGATAATCCAGTCCAATGGGGAATCAAAATTTCTACTCAGCAATTTTCAAAAAGAATGAAAGAGCTGCTTAAGGAGGTAAATGAGATTAAAATTGAATTTGATATAAGACATAAATTTGAAGAAAAAACTCCTGGTGAACTTAAGCCTGTCGGTAAACCGATATTAAGTAAATATGAAATCTATGCTGATGATGAAATATTATTAAAAATGAGTCTTAGAACCGATAATCAAATAAAAATTGATGAGTTAAACACCTCGCATAATGTAATTGAAAGATTACTTAGAGCAATTGTTGAATCCTACACTTCAGTGCTAAATACAGATGAAAAAGATTTAGAAATACTTAGAAATGCAACAAATCAGATATGTGAAAAGCTCTTTATTGAAGATAGCATATTTATACCTAAAGAATTTAATTTATTAAAACAGGACACTGTAGAGTATCCAAGTTATATATTACCTGTAACCAAAGAAAAAAGAAAAGAAGATTTAGAAAAAGCCGTTGAGATGTTTCTGCCCAGAGTCTTAAATGAAATTCTTGAAGGAATTTATCAGTCAATTGAAAAAACACTTGGTGACTTAATTTATTTAGGTCCTCTCCGATCCTATCCAGAAAGACATATTGCCTTTACAAAATACAATGATCCTAATTGGCAGGCTGGAGGTGGATTAGCTTGGGAAATTGTCAGAGATAATACTGAAATCAGAGATAAAATTAATCTGTGGCTTGGTAACGTTGACAAACTTAAAACTCCTTATCAGTTAGAAATACGAAAACTGATTGATTCTCAAAGTCCTGACCTGATGAAGATACTGGATGACTTTAAAGAATATTTGATAAAAGATGTTGATATTGATTTGGGCGAAATATTTGAAATGATTGTAAATAATAAAATATCAGAGATTGATCAGGAAAACATAAGAGAAAAATTTTTAGAATTTATTGACCATTATATCTCAGAAGCAACTGATCTATCATACCTCTTTGACGATGGTAATTATATTAAAGACTTAGTTTTGATTGATAAAAGAAGCGATACTGTAGTTTCTCACAGAGATGTTGGAATTGGAATTAGTCAGGTATTACCTGTATTAGCTTATGCCTATGCAAATAAAAACAAAATAATCTCTATCGAGCAACCAGAAATTCATCTTCATCCTGCGTTGCAAGCAGAGTTAGCAGATGTTTTCATTGAAACCGCACTAAAAAATAATAATACTTATATTCTTGAAACACATAGTGAACATTTTATTCTGCGACTTCTTCGAAGAATCAGAGAAGGATACAGCAATACAAATAACCCTGAATTTTCTGTAGACGATATTAATGTTATTTATATAAAGCCAACAAATAAAGGTTCAATTATTTATCAAATACCAGTTTCAAAAGATGGTGATTTCGAAGATAACTGGCCTGATGGCTTTTTCCCTGAAAGAGGTGAGGAGTTATTCTTATGATTAAAGAATTTGCAGTTGATCCATCTCTTTATTCATCAGATTATGAATGGCAAATTCTTTTTCAACATTTTGGTTATCATAAGGGCAGAGTAATTTCTAAATTCCCAAATGACTGGGATAGGATTGCTTATGAAAATTTAAAAGAACTCTATCGCCGTAAGAGAATAAAAGAAATTGAAAAATCACGTATGATTGAAAGATTGAACCGAATTAGAAAATATTTAATTGATTTTTCCAGAACATATGATAGTAATTTAGAGTGGTTTCAAAATTCGCTGAAGGAACATCAACAAAGAGCATTTGCCGCAATAATTTCTAAAATAAATCCGAATAGCCAGGCGAATATATTAAAGTTAGAAGATATTAATGAAGATAATGAATATTGGAGGACACCTGTCCAAATAATAGTTGAAAGAGATTTTAGCAAAATTGCTCCTTTACTAAAAAACTTATTTGTATATGCAAAGAAAGTTATATTTGTTGATAAACACTTCCATCCAACATTATCAAGATTTACAGCTCCCTTAAAGAATTTATTAGATACAATATTTAATACAAATAATCAGGTTAGAAACATTGAATATCATCTTGCTGCCGATCCAAGAGAAAGTCTCAATCAATTCCAGAATTGTTGCGATTCATATATAAAACCTTTGCTACCTAGAGGTAAAGAGATTAAATTTATAAGATGGGAAAGCCAAAGTATAAATAATCCGGTTGCTGGTGGACAAAATTTGCATCCGAGACTTATTTTAACTGATTTAGGAGGAGTGAATATTGAGTGGGGATTAGATAATGGCCAACCTAGAGATAAGACTTTAGTTAATCTTCTCGATCCGGAGACATTTAAAGTTTATTGGAACCTTCATCATAAAGAAACTTCAACCTATGTTTTTAGTGATGAAATAATCATAAAAGGAAATTGATTCATAAATAATTGCAACAACATTGCCAAAACTTACAAACAGTAAATGTTTATTAATTTTGTCATAGAAAAATTTAGGAAGTATCTATGGATAAAAAAATAAATCCGTGGGTCAACAAATTACTTGGTGTTTATCAGTTTAGTAAAGTTGGAAATTCAGACAACAGAGGATTAGATACAGAGTTTTCTCAAAAGACTTATATCCCCACAAAACTTGATACTGAGTTACTTCCGGATGTGGTCAATGGTTTATATAAAGTGGTATTTTTAACAGGGAATGCAGGAGACGGAAAAACAGCTTTTCTGGAAAAAGTTTATTCAAATCTTATTGCAAGCGGTGGAGAAGAGATTGAAAAGAATGTTGCAGGTTGGATGGTTAAATTCAATAATAGAATATATAAAGCTTGTTACGATGCATCTGAATCTGAGAAAGAAGGTAAAATTTCCTCAAATGAAAGATTATTGAAAATATACGACCATCTCAAAGGTAATGATGAACCAAAAACGAATATAATAGTTTTGACAGCAATAAATGATGGCAAACTTCACGCTTTCTTCAATCAATACAAAAAAGATTTCAATTGGCTTGCTACTAATATCTTCAATATTATTTTCGATAAGTCAAAGATTGAGAGTAGTGTCTGTATCATTAACCTTAAAGAACGAACTTTAATAGATCTTGAATTTGGTGGAGATAGCGAGAATTCTTTATTTGATAAAAACCTGAAAATTTTCACAAATCCGAAAAATTGGGAAATATGTTTAAGTTGCAGTTCAAATCATCTTTGTCCAATTTATTACAATGTAAAAACTCTTGGTGTAGAAGAACATTCTTCTCTTGTCAGAGCCAGATTAAAATTATTATTTACCATTAGTTATTTACGTAAACAAAGACATAATACTATCCGGAATATCAGATCAGCTCTTTCATTTATAATTACATCTAACTTAGATTGTTCAGATGTTCACAGAATTGTTGAGCATTCGGATCACTCAGAAATTTATAAACATCGTTTCTTCAATTCGATCTTTATTTCACCTGATGAAACTTTAATGGAATTAAGAGAAATTGATCCTGGTCTAAAATTGTTACCAAAATTAGATAGGAAAATTTATTCTTTTCATACTGCAAAACAATTCGAGCAATTAAAGAAAATTCTTTTTAGTAGTGATGATTTGATTGATTTTAATAAAATCCAATTTAATTCCGATGAGATAATTACTATTTGGAGAAGAAGATTTTATTTTGAAGGTGAAGTTGAAAGACTTACAGGTGAATTTAATGAATTAGAAAACTATTATGATTTATTGCCATATAAGTACTTAAAAAGTTTTCTAAAACATTTGAAGAAACAAGGGAATACTGAGTTACTTCGAAGGGACATTTCTAAAGGAATTGCTCAGTTGGAAGGTATACGAATTCCATCTTTAGCTGAAAAGCGATTACTGATAAAAATAACTCATAATAGCAAAGAAGGATTAACCGTTTGCAAACAATTTCCGATTGAAGAGTTTGAAATATTTACCCCTCGTTATGAAAAAAAATACTTAGAAACAATTCCACACCAGATGTTTCTAAGACATAAGGAAAGTAAAATACAAACGAAAATAAACTTAGATATCTTTGAAATACTAAGAAGAATGGCAGATGGACAGTTACCTGTTTCCGAGGAACAAAAACCGATTCTTGATGAATTAACGGAATTTAAGAGTCGGTTGCATAGATTGAAGGCAGATGAATTATTGTTGATTGAATCGAATGGGCTATATCATTTTATACGTAAATCAAAAGGTCAAATTGAAAGAGTGGTGGAGAAAAATTATGCGAATTAAAATTCCAAATA
>CALEBT010000046.1 GCA_937942875.1 uncultured Ignavibacterium sp.
ACATCAATTAAAGTTCTTGAAGAAGCAAAAATTGAAAAAGCTGATCTGCTTGTAGCAGTTACATCTTCAGAAGAAGTTAATATTGCAACGGCAATCCTTGGTAAGAAACTTGGCGCCAAAAAGACAGTCGCGAGAATTTCAGAACCTTGTCTAAATTATTCAGATTTTACTAATTAACATTAAAAAACCATTAAACAATTAAAAAATTTATTTAAGATTTTATGATTGATTTTATTTTATCAAGACGCAGTATTAGGAAATATATCCATAAAGAGATTTCTAAAGAAAATCTTGAAATAATCTTAAAGTCTGCAATGTATGCCCCGAGTGCAATGAACTTACAACCGTGGCACTTCATAGTTTTTGATAGTAAAGAATTTTTTGAAAAATTAATTTCTGCTATTCCACACGCTGAAATGATTAAAAATGCGGATAAGTGTATAATGGTCTGCGGCGACTCTTCGAAAGAAAAAAATGAAAGCTGGCTTTTACAAAATTGTTCTGCCTCAGTACAAAATATTTTACTATCTGCTCATTCTTTAGGAATTGGTTCCTGCTGGATTGCTGTTCACGGAATCGATGAAGTAGTTAAAAAAGTTAAAAGTGAATTCAATTTACCTTCAGAAATAATTCCTGTTGCGTTAATTTCTTTAGGTTATCCAAATGAGGTAGTAACTAAAGAGGAAAGGTTCGATACAAATAAAATTCATTATAATCAATGGTAATTTTTAATTTTAGAAATAATAAAGATACTTAATCTTAAAAACGCCAACTCTATCCAAAGTAGTTAGCTTTGATGAAATAAAATTACCCGAATTATCAAACTCATTAGTTCGTGCTTTTAATTCATTTATTGCTAAGTATATCCAGCTTTTTGGAGAAAAATTCCAGCTAAATAAAAATCCAAGAATAAGTCTTTCAAGTTTATCGGATGACTTTAAATAAAGATTATCAACATATAACCGCAAATTCAGGTTATTAATAGGAGTTAAGGAAAGAAACGGTCTTGATGTAAAAGTTATATCTTCAATTTTATTGTATGGATTTCCTTCCACAAACATCTCAAAAGAAGAACCTAAATTAAGAAAATCATAGGGTCTGATACTAAATTGAGAACCTAACCACGTATAAAAAGCCAAATAATTTCTTTTGAAATTGTATGTTCTCGAATAGCCTGACCAAAAATTCGCGCTCCAATTTTGAGACAAATTTATTCTTGAACTTAGATTTATCTCCATAGAATTATAAATTACAGAATTATCCTTACTCTTACCTGACAAAATATTGAATTCAAATCCCCAACCGCCCCTCATATCGGTATTCAATCCAAAAATTAAGGCTCTGTCATAATATAAATCTTCATCTTCATAATTAACATTTATACCGAGATAAGTGAATATATTACTTATGTGTCCTTCATCGAATAAAAATATTGGTCCTGTTATTAAAGAAGAAGAGAAAGTACCCCGCCAGGGCACAAATCCAATTTCAGATACATCAAAATTTTTACCTATTCCTCTCATTTTATACAGGGTGCCCCAGGATTTAGTAAATTTTCTGAACCCAGTTGAAAAAGCAAAGTCAGTTTTGGAATTCTTTAGAGAACCTGCTATTTGATAAGCGAGCTGCCAATCTGAATCTCTGAATGCACCATCAATATCAATGACAGAATTTGTACCACTATCAGATTTTTTAGTAACGAATAAAACGCCGATTGATGAATTTTCCAAAACTTTTCGCTTTAATCTTAATGTCCCAAAATATGCAGCAGGTTCTTTAAGATTCAGCTCATTAAAATCATAGTTAGTTTCGCCTGTCATAGAAATAAAAGCACCGTAGTCATAATCTTCTATTTTACCATAAATTTTTGCTCCAAAATTTAAGGGGACTTGTTTACCATTGGGCAATATTCTGCCGATTCTTCTTGAATAAAATAACTCCAGCGGACTATAAAATCCCGAACCACTTTCTTTTCCGGATGGTGTAAATACCTCATTTCCCTGCGTAAAGAAAGGTCTTCTTTCCCTGAAGTAAGTTTCGTATCTGCTGATATTGAAATTAAATGGATCTGCCTCAATTTGTGCGAAATCGGGATTAGCTGAAAACAATAATGTTAATCGCTCAGAGGGATTGTATGTTACGTCAAGTCCTGCAGTAGGTTCAATTTTATACTTATCATTCTGAAAAAGAGTTTTACTTATTCCTACTGGATAAAACTCTAAATTCAAACCACTTTGAGTGGGGTTGTTATCTACAAATAATAATCTTCCAAATTTTGAAACCCTCTGACCTTCATTCTGCTCATACCTGCACCAATATAAATCTTCCCTGTTGTAAGAGCGCCATCGGTCAAAATCCAGTCCCCATTCATTGACATTTTTATCGAATTTTAAGGTTTTGAAAGGAATTTTAATCTCAACAACATAACCCCAACTATAAATCTTAGCTGCAGAATACCAGACACCATCCCAAGTATAATCTCTGTTGCGGCCATCATCTAAAATTCTTGAATCAGACATAACACCCGATGCACTTACTGAAAATTTATAGGCAGATTGTTTATCATTATAAGTATCCAGCATTATTGATACTGCATCACCAGTAAAGCCATCGTGCATCCCTCTATTTGTTCTTAATTTTTCTATATCGTTTTCATAGCAAATGAACAAACAATACAAATTTGATTCATCTGTTAAAATTTTAACTGTGGTATTAACTGATGGTTTCTGATTAAAATAAGGTTCAAACTGAAAAAAATCAGATGTTGAATCAGCAAATGACCAAAATGAATCAATAACTCCATCAATAATTATTTCAGAGTTAATTTTTTTCAGATAAAGAATTTTATCTTCATTAGCAGCTTGCCCAAACAATAATGGTAAGGTAAAAAGGATTGTTATGTAAAGATTTTTCAGTTTCACGATTTAATATTTTAATATTTGCTTTACAAAACTACCCAATAGTGAAAAATTTGCACAAAACGTTTTATGAAGGGTTAAATTCATATTTGTTCTGGTTATTTTTAAGAATTCTGGTTATAAAAAACCCCTCACAAGGAGGGGTACAAAAACTAACCGAGGTAAGCTTTCAATCTGGAACTTCGTTTTGATTGTTTAAGATTTCGCAAAGCTTTTTCTTTAATTTGTCTGACTCTTTCCCTGGTCAGATTAAATCTTTCACCAATCTCTTCTAAAGTAGCAGAATGATCTCCATCTATTCCGAAGTAAAGTTTAATTACTTCACGTTCTCTTTCGGAGAGAGTAGAGAGAACATTAGCAACTTCTTTTTTAAGGGATTCGATCATCAGCTTTTGGTCAGGATTTGGCATTTCATCATTCGGTAAAATGTCAACCAATGAATTTTTACCATCATCTCCTTCTTTAAGGGGTGCATCCATAGAAACTTGTCTGCCAGCTATTTGAAGAGCATATGCAACCTCATCTGAGGTCATATCGAGCATTTTAGCAAGTTCGTCAGTAGTAGGTTTTCTTTCATATTCCTGCTCTAAATCCCTGTAAGCTTTACTTATTTTTGTCAAATTTCCGACTCGATTAAGTGGTAATCTGACTACTCTTGATTGGTCTGCAATTGCTTGCATAATAGATTGTCTAACCCACCAAACGGCGTAAGAAATAAATTTGAAACCTCTGGTTTCATCGAATCTTTCTGCGGCTTTGATTAAGCCGATATTTCCCTCGTTAATCAAATCACCGAGGGACAACCCTTGATTTTGAAATTGTTTAGCAACACTAACAACGAAACGCAAATTAGCTTTAATCAGCCTTTCTTTTGCCTTCTCATCCCCCTTTTTTATTTTTATCGCTAATTCGATTTCATCCTGTGGGGTAAGAAGATCAACTTTTCCTATTTCCTGAAGGTATTGATCTAAAGATTTGCTTTCTCTGTTGGTGAATTGCTTTGTGATTTTCAAGTAATTTATCACTCCTTTTTTGTTAGGAAATAAATTGTATAAAGTTTCAACACGTAAGCGGCAAAAATATGGTTTTTTTTATGAAATAAAAGAGAAAAATATATCGCCTATTAAATTTCTGTTATTTCGCCAGAAAATGGGAAAAATACGTTTTTATAACCGATTGAGAGTAATTTTTCCCTAAAAGGATTCGCCTGATCTTCATCTCCGTGTACTAAAAACAGATTTTTCAGCTTTTCCGGTGGATTAAACCTCAAATAATCAATCAATTCATTTTGATCTGCATGTCCTGAAAAATAATCCATTGTTTTGACCGCTGAATGAACCTCAAAAGTTTCACCAAAAATATTTACCTCTTTTTCACCGTCCATTATTTTTCGAGCAAGCGTATGTTGAGCTGCATATCCAACAAAAAGAATCAGATTCTCCGGATTCTCTATATTATTTCTTAAATGATGTAAAATTCTGCCTCCTTCAGCCATACCGGAAGCAGATATAATAATCATAGGTTCTTTAATATCATTTAATCTTTTTGATTCATCTACAGTCTTTATATAAGTTAGCCTTTCGAAACCAAATGGATCGCTGCCTTCTTCAAGAAATATTCTGTATGTTTCTCTGTCCATACATTCCGGATGAGCACGGAAAACATTTGTTGCATTAAATGCAAGCGGGCTATCAACATAAATCGGTATTGAGGGAATTCTGTTTTGATTGAACAATTTGTGAAGCATATAAACGATTGTTTGAGCTCTGCCTACAGCGAATGCAGGAATAATTACTTTACCATTTCTATTTATCACTTCGTTTATAGTTAAAGCAAATTCTTCTTCTACTTCTTCAGCCTGAGTGTGGAAGCGGTTACCATAAGTTGATTCCATTATTAAAATATCAAGATCACGAAGTATATCCGGATTATTTATAACAGGTGCATCCGGTCGTCCGATATCACCGGAGAAGCCAAAACGGATTTCTCTTCCATCGGATGCTTTAATATCAAGTTGAATACCTGCTGAACCAAGTATATGCCCCGCATCTCTGAATGTTACTTTGACACCAGGAAGAATTTCTAATTGCCTGTTATACTGAACTCCGATAAAATGAGTCATTGCATTTTCAACATCTTCAATTTCATAAAGTGGTTCAACCGGTTCTTCACCTTTCTTTTTTCTTTTCTTGTTTACGAATTGAATATCCATTTCCTGAAGATGAGCCGAGTCCCTTAACATTATCTGACACAGATCTACAGTTGCAGATGTTGCATAAATATTTCCTTTAAATCCGTGCTTAACAAGATTTGGAATATTGCCGCTGTGATCAATGTGAGCGTGAGATAAAAGCATTACGTCAATTTCTGCAGGATCAAATTTGAAGTTTTTATTTTTTTCGTAAGTCTCACTTCTTTTTCCCTGAAATAATCCGCATTCAAGCAGAATTTTTTTACCATTAATATGCAGAAGGTGTTGCGAACCGGTAACTGTTCTTGCTCCGCCGATAAATTCTATTTTCAATTGTAATTTCCTTTAAATTTAGAGAAGACCTAAGTTGTTGGTTCTTAAGAATTCTGTTTTTTCATTTTTTTGATTGAAATCATAAATCAGCTTGTAAACCAATGGTGTTTTTTCTTTCAGCATTTCAATTACATCGGGATGAAGATTAGAATTGTTGAATGGTACACACTTAACATATTCCTGAATCTCCCCGGTATTTCTGCCATACTTATAATCATAAGTAAAGTTACCTGCAGAATCCAGCTGTACTTTTTTGTTCAAAACATTTGGTACAGAAATATAGAATTCACTTTTTTCCATCGCTGAATTATTAAACAAATCATTTTCATTCAGATAATCATACAGTTCTTTAGCTGTGTTGATTGCAGGATCAATAAGTGAAATGTTTTCACTCATAAACCGTCGATAAACATACTCGCCATTCTCTTTCAGGTTATACAACTCTTTTAATTTCTTGTCGAATATATCACTGTAAAAAGGATAATGAGTACATCCAAGAATAATTGTTTTAAGTGGCTTTGCATTTTCTGATTTTCGTATCTGCTCAAGTAAGGACACAACATTGTAATAAATATAGTTTTCAATTGAATTTAATTGTAATTCGGTTGGATTATCTTTTTCTCCAGCGACTAAAATTCTATTTTTAGTCCAGTCAAAATTATAACGACTTAAAATACTCTTATCAATCTTTGCTTGTGGATTTAGAAGTGATGGTCCTTTGTAATCTTTTCTGACTGCGGTTGCCGAAGAACTGATATAATCTGAAACACCGTCAATGGCGCCTGCTAATCCAACGCCAGCCTGCTGAAATATATTAATTGTACCTTTATAATTATTGGTCTTAATAAAATCATTTATTGCATTCACATAACCATTCGATAAAACAGTTCCTTCGGTTGCCATAACTGCTATGCTGAAGTTTTCATTTTTCGAAATATTTTCAAAAGCACCTTTAACTCCTGCGTTTATGACACCAATTACTTTAAGATCCAAGCCGGATTTATTCAAAAAGTTTTCAATATCAGACATTCCATAAGCTGTGGCTGTATTGCACGCAATCACTATAGCTTTTACGGGTTGTTTATCTGTTTGATATGTTTTGTCTTGAGCAAAACGATAGTATTTATTGCCAAGCAGAAATTGCAAGTCTTTTAAGATATGTTCTTTCAGCAAGTCGGTTTTACCTACAGAAGGATAATTTCCATAAGGCATATTCGCCTGATCGGCCAAATAGATGAAACATTCTTTTTCAAAATCTAATCTGCCATCACTACTTAGTGTGCGGTTCTCATTATTAAATCCGTCAAAATTTATAATTGCATCCATTACAGTTAGTCCACCTGTGCCCGAATCAAAAATTCCTATAGGAAGAGATTTGTTTTTTGCCGGGTAGTTTTTGACATCTATAAAGAAAAAACTGGTTGAGTCTGTTAAGATGGTATTTTCAATACCAACTGATTCATACCTCGTCTCAGAACTGCATTGCACCAGTAATAGTGATGAAAGAATCAGAATCCGATAAACAAATTTTTCAAATAGCTGCGTCATATAGTCCTCAAAAATTTTAGTCGCTGTTTCAGAAAAAACTCAGTTGATCTTTTTGAACAATATTATCAAAAGACTTACTAAGTAAAGAAAGCACAGAATCTGCAATTGGTTTTAATTGCTTCTCAATATAATGATCATAGTCTATATCATTGTGTTTTAATTGTATAGGAATCGGTCCTCGTTGAGTAATTACATAATAAACAGTATCTCCCGGATCCTGCAAAAGTTTTGCTGCTCTTGCATGCGGCGGAACATTTTTTACATATTCTTCAACATCTTTTCTTAGTCGCTTTTTATAGACAAGCTTATCATCAAACTCGCCTTTTTTGAGTTTGCTTACAACTGATCGAATCCAATCATCAACATCTTCATTATTGAAGATTCTTTGGTAAAGTTCTGTTTGAAACTCCTTTGCCAATCTTGTCCAATCCGAGCGGACAAACTCTAATCCGACAAATTCAATTTCTTCTTCACCGTTTTTACTTAAAAGCCCGGCATATCTTTTCTTCGCGCCGGCTTCGCTTCCTCTTGCGGGAGTAACAATAAATTTTCTGTAATATTTTTCAAATTCTATTTCAAGATAGGACTCAACATTATACTTTTGTTTTAGTTCCTCCTTCCAGAATTCATTAAGAATCTTTGCCAGTTCTTCTCCGGCTTTATGATAGTCAATATCAGGCTCCTGTATCATCATAACAAACAGAGAATCTGTATCGCCATAAACAACTTTATAACCGCGCTGTTCGAGAAATGATTTGCTGCCGAGCAGAAGATATTTTCCAGTACCAGTGATTGCAGAAGGTAAATGCGGATGATAAAATCTGCAGCCATAAGAACCCATAACGCCATAAAAACTGTTCATCAGAATTTTAATTGCTTGAGAAAGAGCCTTATCATTTTTCTTCTTTGCAAGATTTCTTTGTTCCATCAACTTATCAATAAACTCGGGCAGAAAATGTTGTGTGTAGGAAAACTTAAATCCTTCCGGAGTTGTAATTGTATCTTTGTCAGCAAGTAGTCTGGAAAGTGGATCAATTTTGAATGTCTGGATTATTGATGGATAAAGACTTTTAAAGTCCAATACTACAACATCATCATAAATTCCCGGAACTGGGTCAAGTACGTGCCCGCCTGCTGAGTGTTCGGTGGCATTAAGATCTTTGACATCGGGAGCAACATAACCATAACGATGAAGCCTTGGTAAATAGAAGTGATCAAATGCGGCTGTCATCATTGCAAGCTGATCCATTAATAATCCCGATAGCTGTGCACGTTTTATATAGAGTTCTATTATGCCTGTTTTGTTTAAAATTTCTGCTACAAGCACTGCATCCTGAATGTTATACTCTGCAAGTGCAAGCTTGTCTTCATTAAACAACCTTTCAATTTCTTTTACTTTATTCTCTTCAGGTGTAATTGTCTTTCCGATTCCTAACAGTTCCTGCGCAACGGTTTCAAGTTTAAAGTCTTCAAAGTTAAAAAACGAAGTCCTTAATGCGGTTGGTCCGTCTATAATAACTCTGCCGGGAAGTGAAGCGAAGTATCCTTTTGGCTCTCTTCTTCTGATTGAAACTCTTCCGCCGTTTCTACCGATATCAAAATTAATATTAAGTTCTTTGCATTTGTTGTCCAGAAACAAAAGATCAAATCCCACAACATACCAGCCAACAATAACATCCGGATCAATAATATTGAACCATTCAAAAAATGATTGCAATAAGGTTTTTTCATCAGGATGAAATGAAATATAATCCGGATGCTTTTGAGGTAACTCACCAATTATAAATATTTTTTTATGCTCGCCTTTTCTGCCTGTTATATGGACTGCAATTGAATACAGATCATTCCCTTTTCCGGAAGTTTCAATATCTATTGATGCTATAACCAATGTCGGAGTAATTTCACAAGGCTCTGTTTTCGGATTGGTAAAAGTTGTAATTCCGTTTTTAACTTTTGTCTTTCCAGATACTCTCATTTGAACATTAATAAATCGTTCCATCAAATATCTTCTGACAGGGTCAACATCAGATTCATAAGTTGTAACACCAGTTTCCTTAAGAACATCCACAGCCTGCCGAAGATCTTTTATTGTGTTGAAATAGACTGCGTCAACCGGTCGACCAGAGAAGGTTTTCATTTCTACTTCTTTGCGGAGAAAATTTTGTTTTAATCCTGATAGGATAGCATTTCGCTCGACAAAGAAAACAGGTTTATTGTTGTTGATGATAATTTCAGTAGTACCCAGCTCTTCAGATGTTCCGAAAAACCTGAGGATATTCTTTCCCTTGTAATCGAACCAATCGCCTGTTAATAAAAATATATTTGTAGTTGTATCTGACATTATTTTATTAATAATCCGTGATTATCAGTCGCATCCGTCTAATCCGTGTTCTATTCTATGAATCTCAATGGAACACTGATGTAACAGATCAGACAGATTTTAACGGATAAGTTTCTTTTTATCGTTTGTAAAATATTTTCTGCTGAACTTTGGTTTCGTACCAAAGTTTAAAAGTAATCCAACTTCAATATCTGTTGCTTTCAGATAGTTTAATAATTGTGCTTCATGTTCTTCGCAAATTTCTTCAGCCGCTTTTAACTCTACAATTACCAAATCGTTAACAATTAAATCAGCAAAGTAATCTCCGACTTGTTCAGCCTCATAATAAACCTTAATATTTTTTTGCTGCTTGACGTTGACACCCATATTCAATAATTCCACTCTCATTGAATTCTCATATACTTTTTCAAGAAATCCATATCCCAAAGTATTATATACTTTATAAAAAGCTTTTAGAATAACTTCTGTTATTTGACCGTGAAGCATAGCACCCTCCTAATTATTTTTTGTTTTAATCCGGTCTTATCCGTCGCATCCGTCTAATCCGTGTTCTATTTTCCTGAATCGCAATGGAACACAGATGTAACGGATTTTAACGGATTTAATTAAATTGAATTTACATATTCACGAAAATACTTCTGAATTAGTCTTGTTACTTTACCGGGCAAACCATTCCCAACTATCGAATCAGCTATCCTAATAACCGGAGTAATTTCTGTTGTCGTTCCGGTTATAAAAAATTCATCAAAGCCTTTTAACTGATCAACCCTGATGTAGTCTTCAATAACTTTAATTTTATTTTCAGCGCATAGCTCTATTACTACTTCCCTTGTTATACCCTCAAGAATAAAGTTAGATAAAGGAGCAGTATATACAACACTATCTTTTACAGCAAAGAAATTTGTATGTGAACCTTCCGTAATTTTATTATCACGATGAAATATTGCTTCATAAGCATTCTGATTTACAGCCTTAGTTTTTGCCAATGTGGATGGAAGAATAGATACCGATTTAACATCACACCTTGTCCAGCGTATATCTTCCTCAAGTATAATCTTTACTCCCTTATCAAGCTGTTCACTATTATCTTTTATCTTTGATACTGAAACAAAAACAGTTGGGGTAAGATTATTTTCATAATTATGTTTTCTCGGAAACTGAACTCCTCTTGTAATCTGTATATAAACGGAAAAATCTTCGGGAAGAATCTTATTCATTTCTGCAAGATTAAGAGAAATAAATTCAAACTCTTTCAAATCGTTAAAACAGATATTCAGTTCATTAAGACTATACTTCAATCGTTTTATATGGGAGGCAAACCGAAATGGTTTTCCATGATATGTTCTAAATACTTCATAAACCCCATCTGCATAATGAAAACCACGATCGTAAGGTGAAATTTTTACTTCATCTAACGGCAGATATTTTTCGTTAAAATATACAATCATATTGATTGCAGAAATTGCAGATAATAAAAAGGTCAGTCTGGGTAAAATCAGACTGACCAAAAACAAAATAAATAAAAATCTACGCTATAGTTACTTCTTTTGTAAGATAAACGTCCTGAATAACATTCAATAACTGAACTCCTTCAGCCATAGGACGTTGGAAAGCTTTCCTTCCGGAAATTAGACCCATTCCACCAGCACGTTTATTAATAACAGCGGTTCTTGCTGCTTCAGCAAAATCGTTTGATCCACTGGGACCTCCGCTGTTGATCAATCCTGCTCTGCCCATATAATTATTAATTACCTGGTATCGGCATAAATCTATTGGATGATCGGAAGTTAAATCAGAATAAACTTTTTTGTGGGTTTTACCAAAATTTAATGCAGTGAATCCGCCGTTATTTTCCGGTAATTTTTGTTTTATAATATCGGCTTCAATGGTAACTCCAAGATGATTAGCTTGTCCGGTCAGATCTGCAGAAACGTGATAATCTTTTTCTTTTGTCTTGAATGCTGAATTTCTTGTGTAGCACCATAAAATTGTTGCAAGTCCCAGCTCGTGAGCAAATTTGAAAGCCTGACTAACTTCCTGAATTTGCCGGGTACTTTCATCTGAGCCAAAATAAATAGTTGCTCCCACAGCTGCAGCGCCCATATCATAAGCTTGCTCAACTCCCGCAAACATAATTTGGTCAAATTTGTTAGGATAGGTAAGTAATTCATTGTGATTAATTTTAACAATAAAAGGAATTTTGTGAGAATATTTTCTTGCAACAATTCCTAAAACTCCTAATGTTGAAGCTACTGCGTTGCAACCACCTTCAATGGCTAATTCAACAATTTTTTCAGGATCAAAGTAATCAGGATTTGGAGCAAAAGATGCACCTGCACTGTGTTCGATTCCTTGATCAACAGGTAAAATTGAAAGGTATCCAGTGCCAGCTAATCTTCCGGCATTAAACATCCATTGCAAATTTCCTACTACCCTATTATTTCTGTCAGACTGAAGGAAAATTCTATCTACAAAATCTGAACCTGGTAAGTGCAGTTTTTCTTTTGGAAACTTTGCCTGATAATTCAAAAGATAATCAGCTTCTGAACCTAAATATTCAACTATTTTGTCTATCATATTTTTTCTCCATTTTATTATTTCATAAAGTTACTGCAAAAATAAATACGTTTACCCATTTTATAATCCATAAATAACAGCTTAGTGTTAAATTTTTATTTACTGATATTTATCCTCAATTCATATCTTTGAAAAAAGAATAAAATCAACTATGTTTTCGAAAATTTCAGCCATTTTTTGCTTTTTTGCAATAATTATATTTTCACAGACAGATAGCCTAATTACTTATTTTCCAAACGGTACTATTGAATCAATAACTTATACCAAAAATTCTTTCCGTGAGGGCAAGTCAATTTTGTTTTATGATAACGGGAATATTAAAGAAGAAAGAAATTATCAAAATGATAAAATTGCTGGAATTGTTAAAATATATCATCCAAATGGAAATCTAAAAGAAATGTTCAACATTGAAGATGGTAAACGAGAAGGAATAACCTCTTATTATGATTCAAATGGAGTTCATATTGAAGATGTGTTATTTGAAAAAGGATTAAGGAAAGGACAAGATTTCAATTTAGTCGGGGAATATCGTTATGAAGATTATCTGAAATTACTTGAAGAGTGGAAAAAAAGGCAAGAGGAACTTAATAAAGAAAACAGTGATTTAATTCCTCCTACTACTGTTGACGAAACTAATTTTGAAGATGACCCTGCATATTTCATCAATGTTGAGATATTACCTGAACCTATTGGGGGATGGAATACAATTTACAACAAACTATCTTATCCAAAGGAAGCCCGTGAAAAGAAAATTGAAGGAGTCGTGAAAATCCTTGCATTTATTGAGAGAAATGGAGAGGTTTCAAGTGCTTCTGTTATACAAGGTATAGGTTATGGATGTGATGAGAACGCAAGGCTGGCTGTTTATTATACCAGATTCAAGCCAGGGATATTAAAAGGGAAACCTGTAAAAGTTCAGATGGAAATTCCAATAGAGTTTTCTCTATCAAAATTCAGATAATAGTTACATTAAATCTTAAACCTTCAAGAATAGACTTAATACTCTCGCTGGAAGTTTTTATCAAATAGTCATTGAAACTTTTTCTAAGAGGATAATTTTTTCTTAACTCATCAAAAAACTCTTTTCTTCCCTGAGATTTCATAAAAAGCATTCTTTTCATTGTCGTAGAATCACTTTCTATGTTATAGATTCTTTTTAATAATTCATATAAACTTTTAGGAGAGATGTCATTATTAAATTCTATTGTTTCTTTTTCGTGCTGATTTACGAAAAAATCGAACTTAAAATTAGTTCCAAGGAAATTATTCAGTTGTTCAAAAATCATCCTGGTGCCATTAACTTTTCCTTCAAATGAATAACCAGCAATGTGCGGTGTTGCAATGTCCGACTTTGCAAGCAAATCAATATTAACATCTGGCTCATTTATCCAAACATCCGTTACTAACTTTATTCTTTTATGATTTAGAACCTTTAATAGATTTGATTCATTTACTACTCCACCACGTGAGGTATTAATCAGGATAGAGTTTTCTTTAATTATGTGTAAGTTTTCATCAATAAGGTTCAATGTTTTATCGTCACCTTGAAAAGTTAAAGGTACGTGTAAAGTGATTATTTCGCAGTTAAGTATTTTGTTTAATGAAACAGATTGAAATGATTTATCAATTCTATTCAAAGGCGGATCGTTAATTTTTATTTTCATTCCAAGCGCCTGAGACATTTGAGCAACTTTAGTCCCAATATTTCCGAAGCCAATAACCCCTATTGTTTTATCAAATAATTCTTCTGTTGTATCAGAGAGTAATTTTGCAATAGATGTAATAACATATTCTGCAACTGCAGAAGAATTACATCCTTTTGCGTATGCAAACTGTATATTGTTTTTTAAGAGATACTCTAAATCAACGTGTTCAAAACCAGATGTTGCTGTTGCTACGAATTTTACTTCAGTATTTTTTAGAAGATGTTCATCGACCTTCGTTACAGAGCGAACAATAAGGAAATCACAGTTCTTAACAATTGAATTTGATATATCTCTGCCTTTTACTTTTGTTACATTTCCAAACAACTCAAAGCATTCAGGAAAGGCAATATTTTCGTCAACAACTATGTTATATTTTTTCATAAAAAGTTTATCAGAAATCTTTATGAAAAATAAATTAGTAATGGTTAATAAATTTCATTTAATAACAAAGAGAAGAAACAATTTAATTTTATGAAACAAGGGAAATTATAAGTTTTCTATTTTTTCTTTAAGATTTTTTAGCTCCGATACGAGATTTTTAATTTTTTCTGCATATTCTGGTAAGTTTCTGATATGAGCTTCAATTTTGAGAGCTGTTCTATGTTCTTTAATAGGTGTGCCAAAATAAAATCCGGGTTTATTTACATTTCTTGAAACTCCAGATTGAGCCATAAGAATTACATTATCACAAATCTCAATGTGATCTGCAACTCCAACCTGTCCGGCTAAGATACAATTATTCCCAAGTTTAGTGCTTCCTGAAATTCCAGATTGAGCTGATATAGCAGTGTTTTCACCTATTATTACGTTATGAGCAATCTGTATGAGATTATCTAACTTAGTTCCTTTTTTGATAATAGTTGAACCCATTGCTGCACGATCAATTGAAACATTAGAACCAATTTCAACATCATCTTCAATAACAACATTTCCAATCTGAGGAATTTTCACATACTGACCTGATTCATTTTTATGATATCCAAAACCATCACTGCCAATCACTGTTCCGGAATGAATAATCACTCTGTTTCCAATTCTGCAATTTTCTCTTATTGATATGTTTGAAAAAATTATACAATCGCTTCCGATTTCAACATTTTCGAATAAAGTGGAGTTATGAAAGATTTTAGTGTTATCGCCAATAACACATCCATCAGATATGACAACATTCTTACCAATTGCCACATTATTTCCGATTTTAGCCAGAGGAGAAACGGAAGCACTTTTATCAATTCCACTCAATTCAAATTTCGGAGCGAAATAATTACTTATTAAGGAGAAAAAGGCTTTGTCTGGAAATTCTACTTCAATGTAAGTTAAATCCTGCCGGGTTTTTTTTAAATCAGGTTTAACAATCAAAGCAGATGCATTTGTTGTGTTCTGATATTTTTCGTAAGCAGGCAAATAGATAAAAGAGAGTTCACCGGATTTAGCTTCATCAATTCGTGCAACTGAGTTGATAATCAGATTTTCATCACCAATTATTTTTCCGTCGATAAAATCAGCTATTTCCTTGATAGGGATTTGCATTTTTGCTCAAAGAAATTTTATAATTTTAGCTTACTTAATACTTTGGCAGATATATCATATTTATCTTTAGCATAAAGAATCATGATATCGCCGCTCCTATCAAATACAAAGTCTAAATCCTCTTCCTGAGCAACTTCTTTAATTGCATTAAAGATTTTGTTCTGAACTGGTTTCATCAATTCATCCTGTTTCTGGAATAACTCGCCATTTGCTCCAAATTTTTTATCTCTGAATTCTGTAATTCTGTTTTCCAGTTGAACAAGCTGCTGTTCGGTTTCGATTCTCGTTTGGTCAGACATTATCAATTTTCTTTTTTCATAATCATCGTATTTTGACTTCCATTCTCTTTCCAATTTGCTGAGCTCAGCCTGCCATTCCTGAATGAGCGCATCGAGTCTTTGTCGGACATCCTGAACATCAGGTAATTGATCCATAATTGTATCAGAATCAATATAACCTATTTTTATCTGTGCAAATCCTAAAGAAGAGATAAAGACAAGCAATAAAAGAAATTTTTTCATTTTTAGATCCGTTTTTTTTCGATGAAAAGTTAAGGTAAAGAAAAAAGTTCTCCCACCAAAAAATTTTGGGAGAACTTATTTTTAGTTATTTCCTCTCTTTAAAATATCTAAAACTTTAAATGTTATTTCGAAAGCTTCATCAGCATATAACAAGAGAATGTCACCACTTTTATCAAATACGAAAGACATATTCTCTTCTTTGGCTACTTTCTTGATGGCATCATAAATTTTCTTTTTCACTGGAGCAAAAATTTCTTCCTGTTTCTTAAATATTTCACCACTTCCCTGTTGAAACTTTTGTCTTCTGAACTCAAGGATTTCCTGCTCCATTCTAACGATTCTTTGTTGTGCCTCTAATTTTTTATCATCAGGCATAGTTTCAGCCTTTTTCTGATAATCCTGGATTGATGCCTGATAAGCTTGAGTCATTGAATCCAATTGACTTGTCCACTTACTAGTTAATGCATCCAAATCTCCCTGAGCCTTAATTGATTCTGAAAATTGACTAAGAATTACTTCTGAATCAACATAACCAATCTTCAAGTTAGTCTGTGCAAATGATGTCCCGAAAATAAACACAGAGATAATTAAAAGATATTTTTTCACTTTACCCTCTTTACTTGTTAATAAATTAATTAATTAAAAACCTTTACCAAATTGGAAATGGAATAACCAGGATGGATCCTGACCACTGGTAATTTTTCTATCAAAGCCATAACCAAGATCAAAGCCAATCAAACCGATTGGATTGATTAAAAGTCTTGCACCAAAGCCGACCGAACGTCTTAGGTCAAAAATATCTGTTTTATCAAAAGTCTCAAAGACGTTTCCTGCTTCAGCAAATGCTAAAACATATAAAGGAATGGGCTCTACTGATAAAGCAAAACGTAATTCAGTTGCAAATTTTGTCATCACTCTTCCTCCGATAACGCGCCCATCAGAATTTCTGGGACCAACAGTTCTATCATCATAGCCGCGCAAAGAAGTTGTTGCAATAATCAATCCATTACCACCCATATAATAAAATTCGAATGGTTGAATGTTTGTGCCTTTTACAATTTCATCTATATAACCAAAATCAGCAATAGTATATAGCGTTACTCTATTTGAATTGAAAAGTCGTCGGTACCATTCAGTGGTTATTCCTAATTTAAGATAATCCACATCTCCGGGTAAAAAAGGACCACCTGAGATCTCCGCATCTATTTGAAAATTAGAACCAACAGAGGGGAAAATAGGATTATCGATATTCTTTCGGCTAATTAAAACACCTAAAGTATATTGATTAGTTAAACCTTCTGCATAAAAACCCTGACCCTCAATAACATTATTATATTGATATTTAACTCTTCCCTGAACGTAGAAAAAGTCATCAGGCCATTTCAGTCTTCTTCCCAATCTTACAGTTGCACCAGTTTGACGTAAATCGTAAATGTATTGTTGTCTGGTATCAAAAACTTCAGCTCCAATCGAGGTTGGTGTATCAAAAAGCCAGGGTTCTGTAAAGCCCAAGGTAAAAGTTCTGTAAAGACTTCCAACTCCGAATTGCCAATTGAAACTTAGAATCTGTCCTCCGCCTAACTGAAATGGTTCGGTGATTGAGAAATTTGTAAGAGTAACTCCTACAGCACCGCTAAAACCAAAAGCACCACTATAGCCAACAGAGGCGTTTAAGTAGTCACTGGATTTTTCTTCAACTCTAATAGAAATATCAACAGTAGAATCACTTGCAAGTTTGGTCCCGATTCCTTCAGGTCCATAAAGTTTTTCCACACTGAAATATTGAAGATTAGCTAAATTCTGAATACTTCTTAATAGAAGGGCTCGGTTAAAATAATCTCCCGGAAGTGTAAATAGTTCTCGTCTGATAACTTTATCTTTTGTTTTATCATTTCCTTCAATATCTACTCTTCCAACTGTAAACTGATTTCTTTCTTCCATTCTGATTTCAACATCAATGGAATCAGGAAAAACTTTAGTTTCTTTTACCTGAACGTTAAAGGTAAGATATCCATTATCAAGATATAAAGATGAAACATCCGTTTGTTTTTCATTTCCCCTCAGGTTTTTCTCAAAACGATCGACATCAAAAACATCTCCTTTAGTGAAGTCTAATCTTTCAGCTAAAACTTCGTCTGGATAAACCGTATTTCCAATCCATTTAATGTTTCTGATTTTATATTGTGTGCCTTCATAAACAGTAATCAAAACTTTTACATCTTTTTTATCATTGAAGAAGATCAAAGAATCAGATAAAATTGAAGCATCTTTATATCCATTTTTTCTATAAAATTTTACTAATGACTCCTTATCTTTCTTTAATTTTTCTCTATCAAATTTCCCACTGCTCCAAAACTTCCACCATCTGGCAATACTCAATTCATCCATTTCGCTTCTTAAATCATCGTCGGAAAAGACTTCATTACCAGCAAATTCTATTGCTCTGACTTTTACTACTTCACCTTCAGAAATTTGAAAACGGACAATAACTCTATCTTTAATTTTGCTGATTAAATCTGAATACTGAGCTTCACTTTTCTCATAAATTTGCTCTATTTCATCAGACAAATCTTTTTGATTTCGCCATCTGGTTACTATATCTTTTTTAGTAGTATCAGCAGTAAAAAACGAATAATAAGTGAAAGTTAAATCTGCGTTGTAATGTCCTTCAGCTTCATAAAGCTTAATTATATTGTTTTTTAACCGAATTACATCCTGAGGTTTAATTACAGTTCCTCTGAGAAAAGTTATTTTTTTCTCAATCTCACTTGTAGAAATTTCATCATTTCCTTCTATAAGTATTTTTTCTAATCTCGGATATTCCTCTACTTTTATAATTAAAAACACACCATCAGAAATTTCTTTTTCTACAACTAACTGAACATCAGAAAAAATATTTAGTGCCCAAAGATTTTTTATAGCATTTATAGTTCTGTCTCCGGGTACTTGAATTTCATCATTTACCCTCAAGCCGGAAGCAGCAATAATAGCGTTTGCATCGGATGTTTTGTTACCTTCAACTCTGAGGCCTAATATTTTATAATTTTTAATCGGTGTTTGACTGAAAGATTGATTATTATAAGAAAAGGTTGAAACAAGAAATAATATAACAACCAGAGAATAATATCGCATCAAGACTGCCTTTGTTTTTTTTCTGTTTTTACTTGTTCACTAACTTTTCCAAAACGACGCTCTCTTTTTTGAAAAATCCGGATAGATTCATAAAGATGATTTTTATTAAAATCTGGCCAGTAAACGTCTGTTATAACGAACTCGGAATAAGCTATCTGCCAAAGAAGGAAATTACTTACACGAAACTCACCACTTGTTCTTATAACCAAATCAGGGTCTGGTAAATCATTAGAATCTAAAAATTTTGAGAACGACTTTTCGTCTAACTGATTCATTTCAAATTCTTTATTTTTCACTGCATCACAAAGTTTTTTGATTCCTTTGATAATTTCCCACCTTCCACTGTAGCTTAATGCTAGGTTGAGAACCATTTTTTTATTGTTTTTAGTTCTTTCTATATCTGATAATAACTGCTTTTGAACAATTTCCGGCAAAGCGTTTATATCTCCGATGGTAGTAAGACGAATATCATTCTCACAAAGTTCATCTACTCTGTCTTTAAGACTTTTCAATAATAATTTCATCAAAGTTGAGACTTCGTCTTTTGGTCTGTTCCAGTTCTCAGTTGAAAAAGTGTAAAGAGTCAGATATTTTACACCCAATTCAGCACAAGCTTCCACAATAGTTTTAACAGTATCGACTCCCCTTTTATGACCAGCAACTCTGGGTAAGCCTCTTTTTTTAGCCCATCTGCCATTCCCATCCATGATAATAGCTATATGGGTGGGAATATTGCCATTCTTCTTTAATTCTTCCTGAATTTTATCATCTGAATCTGGTTTTTGCTTAACCAATTTAAGTACCTATTCGTGATTTAGCTTGCAAATTTAATCCTAAGCCTGAAAATATTAAAAATAAATTATTTAAGCACTTAATTTAATCTTTTACCATCTTTATCCAATAAAATCGGATCACCAAAACCTAATTCTTTAAGTTTTTCCATTTGGGTTTTTGCATCACCGACAATCAGATAAATCATTTTTTCAGGATGCAGATAATATCTTGCTAATGTTTTGTGTTTTCCGGGAGACATATTCTGAAGAATTGTTTCCTGCTGTTTGACAAAATCCAAAGGATAATCGTATCGGGCAATTTGAGTCAACATACCTCTTAATGCTCCAATTGTTTCAAATCTTAAAGCATTGGATTTTAATAAAGCATTTTTAGTGAATTCCAAATCCTCTTCTGTAATACCTGTTTTATATTTAGTTATTTCATCTCTGAAAATTTGAGCAGATTCCAGTGTGGCATTTGATTGAACTGCGGAACTTGCTAAAAAGTAACCGGTTGTTGAAGTGCCATCAAAGCCGGTTCTGGCTCCGTAAGTATATCCTTTTTCCTCTCTCAAAATCATATTAACAATACTATTGAAAGCTCCGCCAAGTTTATAATTCATCACATAAACTTTATAATAATCTTCATCTTTTAATGAAGGTCCTATGTGACCAATTCTGATTTCTGATTGTTTTGCATCAGGAAAATCCACAAAATAAACCTGAGCTTTTTCAGGCATCTGCGGCTGCCTGACTTCAGGAATATTAACAACTTTTGAAGGCCAGGTTGCTTCTATTTTTCTAAGTGAATTATTAACATTTTCCTGAGAAAGATTTCCAACAAACAGAAAACTGGTATTATTCGGTGTAAAATAATTTGAATAATAATTCTTCAAATCATCAATCGTAATTGAACTTACTGTTTCCTGATTTCCTAAAACCGGATTAGATAAAATATGGTCTTCTCCATAAATCAACTTAATGAAAATATTTGTTGCTGTTGCGGCAGGATTTGACTTACTTCTTCTGATTGATTCCAATGTTTCCTTTTTAACTCTTTCAAATTCTTTCTCATCCCACCTTGGCTCTAAGAGAATTTCTTCAACAAGAGAAATAACCTTATCATATTTCGAAGCCAGACAATTTCCCTGTAAAACAATAACTTCGCTGGAGGCATAAACATTTATACTTGCTCCGAGTTCTTCAATTGCATTTTCTAATTCTATAGGGGTTTTATTTTTAGTACCTTGCATCAACATCCTTGCAAGAAGATTTGCGGTGCCAACTTTTTCTTTACTATCCAACAGTAATCCTCCTTTAATTTCCATTTGAAATTCAACTAAAGGTAATTCTGTGTATTCAATTCCATATACTTTTATTCCATTCATCAAATCTTTAGTCCAGATTGAAGGAACATTTACAAGAGGATCTTCTTTCAGTTGAGGCATTTTAGAGCGATCAAATACAGATTTAATCGGCTCAACAACAACGTTATTGTCCGGGTTCTGCTTTCTGATTGCAATTTCTTCTTCATTGAAAGGTTTTAATTTTTCTTCAGGGATTAGATATAATTCAGAAGGTTGAGCAATCAGTTCTTCTCCACCAGTGGGGACAAAACTGGTTAAAACAAATTTTTTATTTTTTATATACTTATTGTATACATTCCAAACATCTTCTACTGTAACATCAAGTTTATTTTTCAAATCCTGCTGATAAAATTCAGGAGAACCTGTAAATTCATTGTAAATAGCCAATTGATAGGATTTACCAAGAACACTTGCTACACTATTATAAAAACTTGTTTCTATTCTGGCTTTGATTCGTTCTAAATCTTCATTTGTAAAACCATCTTTTTCAAACTTTTCTAAAGCATCAAAAACAGCTTTTTCAACATCAGATAATTTTACATTAGGAAAAGCTCTTACTCTAAACTGAAACTCACCTGCAATTTCACTACTTGACTGAAAAGCAGATACTGATGGAGCTAATTTCCTCTCCTCGACGATTACTTTGTACATTGGGGATCTTTTACCTCTGGAAAGTAAATTTGCCAAAACATCTAAAGCATACGAATCTTTTGTATAACTGTTAACAGAAGGAAATACGATATTTAATTCAGGTGATTGAGCAAATTTGTCTATGTAATGAACTCTTTTTGTTTCAGAAAGACTAACAGGCATTGGTTCAAGACTTTTGACAGGGTCAGATGGTTTCAACTCTCCAAAATATTTTTCAACAAGGCTTTTAACTTCACCACTATCAAAGTCACCAGCAATAACTAACGTAGCATTGTTAGGTCCGTACCATTTTCTATAAAAATCATGAACATCTTTCACGGTTGCATTCTGAAGGTCTTCAAGTTCACCTATCACCTGCCAATTGTATGGATGTCCTTCAGGATAGAGCAGTTTATTTATAATATAACTAGTATGTCCGTAAGGTTGATTATCAACTCTCTGACGCTTTTCATTCTGAACTACTTCCTGCTGATTGATAAAAGCTTCCTGAGTAACTGTAGGCAATAAAAATCCCATTCTGTCGGATTCAAGCCATAACACTAATTCTAAAGCATTTTTAGGAACGACTTGAAAATAGATTGTTCCATCCTGCCAGGTACCACCATTTAACGTTCCACCATTTCCCTGAATCAACTTAAAGAATTGATCCTGACCAACGTGCTGAGATTCCTGAAACATCATATGTTCAAAAAGATGTGCAAATCCTGTTTTCCCTGGTTGTTCTCTATTAGAGCCAACGTGATAAAGAATTGTAACTGCAACAATAGGATCAGATTTATCCTGATGAAGAATAACTTTCAGACCATTATTTAGTTTGTATTCTTCAAAGTTCAGCTTAAAATTGTTTTGCGAAAAAATGTTTAGAGTTGACATAAAAACCATAATAATTATTAAAACTACCTTCATTTTGACTCCATAAAGTTTTACAGAGCAAATATCGGTAAATTATTTCAAGGATGAAATGATTAAATTGGGTGGAAACAGAGTGATATTTTTGAGATTAACTGGCTAATTCGGTCTGAACATTTAAGCCTAAAACTTTTGTTTTTCTTTCTCCTCTCTTTACAAACAAATATGTTGTTATTAAAAAGACGAGGGAAAAAGAAACTATCAGTACACCTAATAAAACGTGATTAGTAATCCCGAAAAGAAATTGAAACAATTGTAAACATAAGAAAGCAAGAATAGCTTCACATATTAAAATTAAATTTCTTCTGAAATTTGGTTGCATATTTAATTCCTATTTTTTACACAAACTTAAAAGTTGAGCTTTTTTTAAAGGTTAAATTAGAGTTATTTTAATGTTAAGATTATGTTAATAATAGTTTAATACGAGAAAAAACTTGATTAAACCTCTTAAAAAATTTGGTCAGAATTATCTTGTTGATAGAAACATCGTCAGAAAAATTTATGATGTCATTAATCCACAGATAAATGACATAATTATCGAAATAGGTCCAGGTCAAGGGGCTTTAACAGAGTATCTATCAGAATCTGAAGCTAAAGTTTATGCAATAGAAATTGATAAAAGAGTTATTGAATCTCTTAAAAGCCGTTTTGGTAATATCGAATTTATTAACCAGGACTTTTTGGAAATTGATTTGATAAAATTTAATTCCAAAAGCTTGAGATTAGTTGGAAATATTCCATACAATATTACTTCACCAATCATTTTCAAAATTTTTGAGAATAATCAACTAATAAAAGATTCTGTTTTAATGGTTCAATATGAAGTAGCTAAAAGAATGACTGCAAAAGTCGGCAGCAAAGATTATGGAATTTTATCTGTCTTACTCCAATACTTTACTGAAACGGAAATCTGTTTCAAGGTCTCTCCGAACGTTTTCTTTCCCAAGCCGAAAGTCTTTTCTGCAATTGTTAAAATAAATCTAAAAAGAAATAGAGAGGATTTTAGATTCAATAAAGCATTCATTTCCGTTGTTAAAGCTGCATTTGGCAATCGCAGAAAAACTCTCAAAAACTCTTTGTCAAATAGTATATTTGCCCAATTAAACATTAAGAATTGTAAAATTGATTTTTCAAAAAGGGCAGAAGAATTGTATCTGGAAGATTTTATTTATTTGACGGAGTTTATCCTAAAAAGCGAACAAATTTAAAGTATGAATAAGGCAAAAATCTTTGTTAAAAAACTAAAAGCATTTGATTTAGTTGCAGTAGTATTTTATCTGATACTATCTATTTTGCATATCATTTATTATGATAGAATTGATTACTCAATTTACTGGTTATTGATAAATATTTTCATAATTCTATTTGCATTCGGGATTTCATATTTAGAAGTAATAACAAGTGAATCAAGTCATAGTTCGAATAAAATTATAAGTTTGGTTCATTACTGGTATATCGCTCCTCTTATCTTACTTACATTTAAGCAGCTTTGGTATATGGTCAAACCCATCAGGCAGATTGACTACGATTATCTTTTCATCGAGATTGACAGATGGATGTTTGGTACGGATCCAACATATTTTCTCTATCAATTTGCAAATCCGGTATTGACAGAGATTTTACAAATCACTTATAATTCCTTTTATTTATTACCAATTATTCTTGGCTTATCTTTATTGAAAGAAAAAAAATTACTTGCTTTGGATTTTGCAGTTTTCTCAGTGATATATGGTTTCTTTCTTTCTTATCTGGGTTATTTTACTCTTCCCGGAATTGGTCCCAGATTTACATTACACGACTTCTCAACTTTGAATGAGCAACTGCCTGGTTTGTTTCTAACAAACTTTTTAAGAGAAGTAGTTAATACAGGTGAAAGTATTCCCACCGGAACTCCAAATCCTGCTGAAGTTGTTCAGAGAGATGTTTTCCCAAGCGGTCATACAATGATTACTCTGATTGTGATTTACCTATCAATAAAACTTAAATCAAAGACAAGATATTTTCTTACTGTCGTCGGAACTTTACTTATCTTCTCTACTGTTTATCTCTGGTATCACTATGTAATTGATTTGATTGGCGGGGCTGTGTTTATGGTCTTCTCAATGTGGAGCGGAAAATACATTTTCAACTGGTGGAGAAGAAAAATTGGAAAAGAAGAATTTGAGTACGGGAGGTATTGAGGAGAGTTTAAGTTAAAGTTAAAGTTTAAGATGAATGAATGAATGATTGATTGATTGATTGAATGAATGATTGAATGATTGATTGATTTCATTAAGTTTTCATGGTTACTTAGAGTTTTTGAGTGAAACCAATTTATTTTTGTTCTAAATTTTTTATGTCAACAGAAAAAAAACATAAAGT
Organism: uncultured Ignavibacterium sp.; assembly: GCA_937942875.1. Lineage (GTDB taxonomy): Bacteria > Bacteroidota > Ignavibacteria > Ignavibacteriales > Ignavibacteriaceae > Ignavibacterium. The sequence continues at coordinate 24,859 of CALEBT010000046.1, forward strand.
AAAAAACATATTTGACGACATTTCCGGGAAGTATGATCTGCTTAATCATCTTCTAAGCTTTGGCATTGATAAACGCTGGAGAAGAAAAGCACTAAAGCTCACTGGCTTAAATAAAGAGTCATTCCTTCTTGATGTTGCGTGCGGAACAGGTGATGTTGCTATCGAAGCCAAAAGACAAGGCGTTCAGAAAATTGTTGGTGCTGACTTTTCACACAACATGCTTTCGTTATTCAACAAGAAAAGTAAATGGATTATTGGCAGCAATGTGCAAATGGTT
>CALEBT010000047.1 GCA_937942875.1 uncultured Ignavibacterium sp.
AGGCGATGATGTTTTTACATTGGTTTTGTGAGGCGAAATGTATGTCGGAATGAAAATTATTTTATCAAGATTTCTTATTTCTCTTACAGATTGTGCTGTGATTAAATGACCGTGATGAATTGGATCAAAAGTACCACCGAAGATTCCTAGCTTCACTTTATATAGTCCCTGTATTCTATAAAAAGATTAGTGAATTTCTCGTGAATATCTTGCGAGCAATAATTAAGACTCTCTTTTTGTGATAATCTATGGTAAAGTAATCTAAAGTTGAAAAAACCATTTACTCTGAAATGACCACTAAAAGTATGAATAAAGAATTTTTCAGTCTTAATATTTGAAAGCAGATTGTCAAAATTCATTTCGTGTTCTAACATAAGCTCTATCAGATTATTATCAAATTTATTAAATGCAATGTAACAAATGTCATTATTTTCTGATTTAGAAATAACTAATAAATTATCATCAGAAGAAATCAAATTCTCAGTGTTTTTAATATCTTTTGGTGAGATTCCCATAACATCTGAATAAATTAAAACGTATTTCGAGAACTGCTTGAGATTTTCAATAAATTTTTCTTTATCTGTGAAGCAATTAGTCTTAAGTTTATCTGAAAAATATTCTTTGAGTTCTTCTTCATAATTTTCCTTTTGCTGGGGAAGAAAAATATCAAGTTCTAATGTTTTTGCCTCTGTACTGGAAATTAAATTCTCAATTATATTAATGGTAAGAGCCTTTCTTAAGTAAACAATTTCATCATCCGAAAATCCCTTGTCTTTATTAATCAAAAAATTCTGTGGTTCATAAAATCCTTCAATAAGACAATAAGCAGACGAATTTGAATTCATAAATAATTTACCTGACTTAATAAGTGAGCAATTTGATTTTTATAATTATCAACTTCTGCCTGATAAAATATTTTAGATGGGCCGCTGGACAATCTCATTTGCCTTTTTCTGAAGGCCAGAGCAGTAGCGTATTTTATATATGGCTCCCTTATTCTTTCATCAATCCATCCGGATTTATCTCTTGCCGGCGAACTCAATAAATTCAGGTGATATTTAGGAATTATTCCAGCTTCAGATTCTTCATATAATTCATTAAAAATTAATCTTCTTTCGTTTTTAAGAGATAATTTGAATACACTAAAAAATATTACAACAGATGCAATCATAAAAGTAAAACCTAAAAGCAAAGTGGATTCAAAACTGACAAATAAATTCCAGAGAGAGTGTATAAGCATTGCTAAAGAAAGTCCAAAAATTCCGAGAATAACTCGAATAGGTTTATTCATAAACTTAGACATACCTAAAAACGCTCCTAATGTTGCAGTAGCTACAAGATGCATTACGCCGGAGAAGAGAGTTCTGACTATGACCAATGAAATCCAGTCAGAAAAATTTCCGGTGTTACTAATGAAATAGAGAAAATTTTCAGTCATTCCAAACCCGAGCCCAATTGCACCGCCATAAACAATGCCATCAGTTAAATTATCAAATTTTCTGCTACTTATTGTTATTAGCAAGAAGATGCCTTTTGTTATTTCTTCAACGAATGGAGCAATAATTACAGCACCTAATATGTCAATTCCAAATTCATCTCTGATAAATATCTGTATAAAAGAGGTAAGTATTATGCTCCCAATAATGGCTAAAATAATAGCACCTAAAGCTCCCCACAAGTAATTCGCCAGGACTAATTTAACAGGTTCTCTATCATATTTATCCATTTTCCAGATTATAAAAAGATAAAAACTCATCGGAATTATCGCAGCTAATCCGGATAAAATTATAAACATAATCAGAATCAGTAGTTATTGATAAATGAATTATTTTGGAAAATCAGTTATTCTTTTAACCAGAACTTTAATTCTTTTAAAGATGGCATTTTTCCATAAGATAAAATACCAATCCTGAAGATTTTCCCGCTCAAAAATACTACAATAGTTGTAGAAATAAACATAATTAGTGTTGCAATTAAATGCTCGAGGAAAGAGATTTCCAACAGATTTGCTTTCATAATCATTACGGATGGTAAAGTAAATGGCACGTAGGTGAAAAAACCAACTAACGTACTATCAGGATTTTGCATAGCACTTAGCAGAAAAACGATTGGCAAAACTAAAATTATACTCAGATAACTGGTAATTTGCTGTGCTTCCTGCTCTGTGGATACAATTGAGCCGATCCCTACAAAAAGTGATGTGTAAAAAAGATATCCAAGAAGAAAATAAAAAAGTACTATTGGCAGATTTGCAAAAGAACTATACGAAACTATTGCAGAGCCAACAGCCGCTATTCCAATAAGAACCCAAACGAAAATCTGAGCTAATCCTAAAAAGCTTAAACCTAAAATTTTACCAAGTAATAACTCATTAGGAGAGCAACTTGAAACTAAAATTTCTATCAGCCTGTTTGATTTTTCTTCAAGTAAACTTCTTACAAGCATTTGCCCGGAATAAATAATCATCATCATTAGTAAGAGTATGAAAATCATTGAAGAAAAGAAAGTTGTAAGAAATTCGCTTTCGCCTTCTTCTCCGGGTTGTTTAATTTTTACGGAATTTATATCGATTCTATTTTTTAACAAGTCTATTACAGAAGTATCAATATTTCTTGATGCAAGAGTTTGTTTCATATAAATATTATTTATTGATTTTTCCAGAATAGAAGTCAACTTGAAGTTACCGACACTTTTTGACCGGTAATTAAAAATCAACGAGTCTGAGTTAGTCTTCTCAATAATTAAATATCCATCAATTTTTTTGTTAAGAACTAATAAATCAGAATTAACTATGACTGAATCTTTGGCAAGTTTATCTGTAAATAAATTCCGAACCAGATAGGCTGGTGTATTATTCTTGAGCTTTTGAGATTCAAGATCAGAAGAAAGCTGCTCAAAATAATTATTTGTAAAGTCTAATACTCCTATTACGGTTGTTTCCGACTCTTCAGATTGCATTAATAAAGTTGGAGCAACTGAAAAAAATATTATAAGCAATGGAGTTAAAAAAAGAGAAATTACAAATGCTTTGGATTTAACTTTCTCAATGAATTCCCACTTAGCAACTATTAATGCTTTCTTCATTTTGATTTTTCGTTTTTTATTGTGTCAATGAAAATTTTCTCTAATGTAGGTTCAACAATTGAAAAATGATTTACAGATACACGTTGAACAAGTTTTCTTAAAAAGTCAGAGGGTGAAATGTTATCAGTCAGATGTATGTCTATTAAATTGCTGTAAACTTCATAAGAGATAACCTCTGAGAAAGAACTCAAAATATTTTCGTCTCCATTAAGATTTACTCTTATATGATTTCCACCAAATTTCTGTTTTATCTCTTGCAATGAACCCTGAAGTACAGACTTTCCATTATTAAGTAATAAAATATCTGCACAAAGTTTTTCAGCGGTATCCATCTGATGTGTTGATAGGATAATACTTTTCCCACTATCTAAAAAATCAAGAATAAAATTTTTAATTTCTTGTTGATTAATCGGATCGAATCCACTGAATGGTTCATCGAGAATTAGGAGATCAGGATTATGAATTACTGCACAAATAAACTGGATTTTTTGTTGATTGCCTTTGGATAACTCTTCAATTTTTCTGTTTCTTAATTCCGTAACTCCTAACTTTTCTAACCACAGATTTGCCTTTGAAATAATTTCATTATAATTCAGATTCTTCAATCTTGCCAAATAAACAATTACATCTATTACTTTACTTTTTTTATAAAGTCCTCGTTCTTCAGGCAAATATCCTATCCGATTCAGGAACTGCTCGTTAATAGGTTTGCCGTCAAACAATATTTCACCATCATTTGGCTTAATTACATTAATTATGGTTTTAATGGTTGTTGACTTACCAGCACCATTAGGTCCTAATAAACCGAATATCTTTCCCGGACTGACTTTGAAGGATAAATCATCTACGGCTTTGATATTACCGTAATATTTTGACAAGTTTTTTATTTCTAGCATTTTATTCAAAATTATTTATGCACAAAGTTAAAAACTAAATTAAAGCAATTAAAATTATTTTGTGATTAACGGTAATTAAAAAGTGGTTAACGCAGTTGATAATAGCCTATAATTGCTTGTTTTTTAATAACTTAAAATTGCTTTTGCTTAAGGAGTTTGCTATTTTTACCCTTCAAAAATTGAGAAATTATAATGAATACAACAAAAGCTGATTTAGTCAATATTGTTGCAAAAGGAACAGGAATAACAAAATTAGAAACAGAAGCAATTATAGAAGGATTTTTGAGGTCAATAATTGATACTTTAGCTGAGAATAAAACTATTGAAATAAGAGGTTTCGGAAGCTTTAAAGTCAAAAAACGTAGAGCCAGAGATGCCAGAAATCCTAAGTCAGGCACTAAAGTTTTTGTTCCTGAACATTATGTGCCGGCATTTAAGTTTTCAAAAGAATTTAAAGAAATGGTTGATAAAGGAATTAAAAATAATTTGAAAGAAAATTAATAATGACTTGTAATTCTTGTGGATATAAAATAGAACAGTCTTTTAATTTTTGTCCTAATTGTGGTAAGACTTTAAATCCAAAGAAAAAGAATTTTTATACAAAAACAACATATGATAATGTTGAAATAAAATCTCTGCCAACTAAAATAATATATGCCTTGATAGGTGGGGGAATATTATTAGCATTTTTTGTACTCTATTTATCTGGAATTTTTTCTGGTCCTTTAGTTAATAATAACATCTCCAATCAAGAAAGTAATATCAATCAAAATAGCAATCAGAATCTGTCAGTTGATTTAAATAATATCCAAAGAATCAATGAGCTTGAAGCAAAAGTCAAAAGCAATCCGAATGATCATCAGTCATTATTAGAGCTGGCACATTTAAGAATGGATTCGGGTTTGTTTGAACAAGCAATTAAGAATTATAAGGAATACTTAAATCATCATCCTAAAGAAGCGGATGTAATTGTAGATATGGCAGTTTGCTATTTCAATTTGAAAGATTATGAGACTGCAATATCATTTATGAAAGATGCAATCAAAATAGAACCTAAACATCAGATAGCCCATTTAAATATTGGTGTTGTTAATTTGAATATGGGTAACATTCAGGAATCTAAAGAATGGTTTCAGAAAGCTGTTGATATAAATCCAAATTCTGATGCCGGTAAAAAAGCACAACAACTATTATTATCACATTAAAACAAGGAGTAAAGAATGCCCTGCGGAAGAAAAAGAAAACGTCATAAAATGTCAACGCATAAAAGAAAGAAAAGACTAAGAAAGAATCGTCATAAAAAAAGAATAAGATAAAAATTCTTTAAGCCAACTTAGCTCAGATGGTAGAGCAGCGCATTCGTAATGCGCCGGTCGCCGGTTCAACTCCGGCAGTTGGCTCCAAACCATTATAACTCTACAAAGATTTTCCCGAATTTCAATTCTCTTTTATACTATCACTTGATTGGTTTTTAGAGCAATAAAACCATTCTGATTTCCCTTTAACTGTTTCAAATTCAGAATCCCAAATATTTATTTAATTTTTTTTGTCAATTTACTTGACTTTTACAATAATTTTGTTGAATTTTGGGGTGTAGTGGGGAAAAATGGTGAAATTCATTAATCATTGTGGTTAGTATATGTTCAGAGGTCAATTTACATATTCGATAGACGATAAAGGAAGGCTTGCAATACCCGCAAAATTACGTAAGCAAATCACTCCTGAGTCAAATGATACCTTCGTAATGGTAAAGGGATTTTCTCGTTGTATCGATTTGTATCCTCTGTATGAATGGCAGAAAATTGAAGAGAAACTTCTTCAGTTAAATCTCTTCAATGAGCAACATACCAAATTTTTACGAATGCTTTCAAGTTTTGCTTCTGATGATAAAATGGATTCCCAGTCAAGAATTTTAATCCCAAAAAAATTATTGGAATATGCTGAGATAGAGAAAGAGGTAATAATTCTTGGTGCTCTTAAAAAAATTGAAGTCTGGAATCCAAAGAACTTTGAAAATTACTTAATGAGTTCACCAGAAACCTATGAAGAAATTGCAGCAAAAGTTATGGTCTTCTAAATGAGCAATTACCATCTTCCGGTTTTGCTCAATGAGTCACTTGACTATTTAATTACTACAACTAATGGAATTTACTTTGACGCAACTATAGGTTTTGGTGGTCACTCTTCAGAATTGATGAAAAGATTATCTAATGATGCCAGAGTAATTGCTACAGATGTTGATGAAAATGCTTTTAATTATTCAAAAGAAAGATTCAGCTCTGATTCAAGAATTTCAATTTATAAATTTAATTTCTCTATGGTAGATGTGATTGCTAAAATAGAATCAATAGAAGGTTTTGATGGAATTATTGCTGATTTAGGAGTTTCATCTTTTCAACTTGATAATAAAGAATCAGGATTCACATACAGAGAGAATACTAAATTGGATTTGAGAATGGATAAGTCAAAAAAAATTACTGCATCTGATGTGCTGAATAATTTAGAAGAAAAACAGATAGCAGATATTCTATGGTCTTTTGGCGGAGAAAAGAATTCAAGAAAAATTGCAAGTATGATTATTGAACGGAGAAAAATCAAAAAATTCTCAACCACATTCGAACTTAATGAAATTATTTCTCAGATAACTCCTGTGAATTTCTTAGCAAAAGCTCTTTCAAGAGTTTATCAGGCACTCAGAATTTATGTTAATGATGAGTTAAGTAATCTTAAAGAGTTTTTAATTAACGGTCTCAAAGTTTTGAAAAAGGGAGGAAGATTTGTTGTTATAAGCTATCATTCGTTAGAAGATAGAATAGTAAAAGATTTTTTTGTGCAGCAGTCTCTGAAAAGTGCAGATAAAAAGTCCGACCCATTTGGAATTATCAACATTGAGCCAAAACTTAAGATTATTACGAAAAAACCAGTTATTCCTTCTAAAAAGGAAATCTCGATGAATAAAAGAGCCAGAAGTGCTAAACTAAGGGTCGCTGAAAAAATATGAGCAAAAGTTCAAAACCTGTTTTGTTGTATTTAATCTTTTTACTTGTGACTGTAGTCGGATTAGTAATTTCTGTAGTAGTATTAAAAATAAGCTATGAGCAGATGTTGATGAAAAAAGATAAAATTCAGAAAGAATTAATTGTAACAATTCAGGAACAGAAAAAATTAAATGTTATTTATCAGGATTTAATATCTGAAGATAACATAATTCCATATTCTGAAAATAATTTGATGCTTATTAGAAATTTTAACTCGGCTGCTCAGATTAAAATAAATAATGAACTAATAAAGAACTTGGAAGAAACACTAAAAAGAAAATATGAATAATTCAAGAGCGTTGTTAGTAATTACTTTAATTATGATTATTTCTATAATCATAGTTATCAGATTGGTTAACATTCAGGTAATCGAGAAGGAAAAGTATGCTCAGTTGGCAGAACAACAACAGACCAGCATTGAAAAAATTAAAGCCGAGTTTGGATTGATATATGACAGAAATAATAATCTTTTAGTATATAACAGAAATGACGTAACCTTCTATTTAGATTTGAATATTACAAAAGAAGATGATAAAAAAGAGATTGCAGAAAAGTTTTCTAAAGCGATTGGTAAAAGTGCTGATTATTATCTGTCTTTGATGAAAAAATCAAAGGGAACAATTGTTCTTCAGAATAAAGTACAACCTTCACAGCTTGAAAAATTAACTGACCTAAATTACAATGGTCTCTATTCAGTTCCAGACCCAACTAGAGTTTATCACTATGGTTCTCTTGCAAGCCATATTCTTGGTTTTGTAAACAAGCAACAAAAATTTGTTTCTGGAGTCTCGGAGTTCTTTAGTAAAGATTTGGAAGGCATTGAAGGTTATAGAAAAGTATATAAAAACTCTTTGGGTAAAATAGTTTCATTTGATGAAAGTGAAATGCAAGCTCCTGTCCCAGGAAATAATATTATTCTTACAGTTGACAGAAGATATCAATTAATTCTTGAAGAAGAATTAAAAAGCGGATTAGAACAATTTCGGGCTCAATCGGCAACGGGAATAATTATGAATCCAAATACAGGAGAAATTCTTGCACTTTCTAATATGGATGATTACGATCCGAACTTTTATTGGCAATATGATGATTTTCAAAGAAGGAACAGAGCTATAACCGATACTTATGAACCGGGCTCTACCTTTAAACCCTTCACCTTTGCTGCTTTAATTGATAAAGATTTGTGTTCTCTAAATGAAAAAATCTTTTTGGAAAATGGAAGTTATAAATTTCAGAAAGTAACAATCAGAGATGTAAAACCCTATTCATTCCTGACTGCTGAAGATGTTATTATAAATTCAAGTAATATCGGTATAGCAAAATTAGTTCAACGGATCAAAGATGATGATTATTATAAGTTTTTGAGAAGTCTGGGTTTTGGTAATTTAACTTCAATTCAGATTAAAGGCGAGTCAGCAGGTAAACTAAAAAAACCAACGAATTGGTCGGCAACTTCGAAAGCATTTATTTCTTTTGGATATGAAATTTCTGTTACTCCAATACAATTGATTACTGCTTTTTCTGCATTAATCAATGGCGGAGTTTTATATCAACCACAATTAGTTTTAAGAAAACTGGATAATAATGGTGATTTAATCGAAGAATTCAAGCCGAAACCTGTTCGAAAAATTATTTCAGAATCTACTTCATCGTTAATGAGAAAAATATTAGCTGATGTTGTAGTCAAAGGAACAGCAAAACAAGCATCACTTGAATTTATTTCAATAGGTGGAAAAACCGGAACATCTCAAAAATTGGTTGATGGTTCATATTCCAAATCACATTACAATACCTCATTTATTGGATTTTTCCCGGTTGAAGATCCCCAGCTAATAATTTTAATACATTTTAATTCTCCTCAGTTGGGAAAATATGGTGGTTTAGTTGCAGCTCCGGTCTTTAAAAAAGTTGCTGAAAGAATTATTGAAAAAGATTTTAATACTTTCGAAAAATATGTTAATGACAAATACAAGCAGAGAATTCTTTATTCTAATTTCCATCAACTACAAAATAAATCTTCTGAAAGTTTATTAAATAAAAACGAAACAAAACTTTCTGTCTCCAGAGTGATGCCAAATCTTATAAATCATCCTCTAAGTGAAGCAATAAGCATAATGAATAGATTGGGAATTAACTATAAAATAAAAGGAAGTGGAATTGTTGTTGACCAAAGTATATCTCCTGGTTCAAAAGTATCTGATAAGGAATTATGTTTTATTGAATGTAATTCTGTTCAAATAATCGGAGCATCGCAGCGCTAATGGAATTAACGAATTTGATAAATAGTGTAAAAGTAATTCAGGTTGCCGGAGATGTTCAAAGAAAAGAAATCTCCAAAATAGTTTACGATTCAAGACTTGTTACTACGAATTCGATTTTCGTTGCTATCAAAGGATATAATTCTGATGGACACAATTTTATAATTGATGCTATAAATAAAGGTGCTGAAGCTGTAATCCTGGATAATAATGATGTTGTTCCGGAGGAGGTCTTTATTCATAGGAATGTTACAAAGATTTTAGTTAAAGATACACGAATTGCTTTAGCTGAATTAAGTAATGGTTTTTATAAAAATCCTTCTTCAAAAATTCAACTGATTGGTATTACCGGCACTAATGGCAAAACAACAACAGCCTGGTTAATAAAAAATATTTTTGATCAATCCGAAATTAAATCTGGTCTTATAGGCACTATAGCAAATTATATTGGAGAAATCAAACTGGAATCAAAATTAACTACTCCTGAGTCTTCAGATTTGAATAATCTTCTCAGTCAGATGATATCCAATGATTGTAAATATGCAGCAATGGAAGTTTCTTCGCATTCTTTATTTCTGAACCGAACTTATGGCTTAGATTTCAAATTTGCAGTGTTTACTAACATTACGATCGATCATTTAGATTTTCACAAGACTTTTGATAATTACTTAAATGCAAAAAAAATATTATTCGACCGACTTCAGAAGGATGCTTTTGCAATCATAAATATTGATGATGAAAATTCAGGTTCAATGATCAAAAATTGCAAAGCCAAGATTATAAGTTTTGGTCAGAGTCCCTCTGCTGATTATTTAATATCAGATATAACTATTGATTTTAGCGGTACCAAATTTTCTCTTAAACACAAAGATGAGATATTTAAAATTCAACTTCCACTTATTGGTGAATTCAATGCTTATAATGCTGCTGCGGCCTTTATTGTTTCTGATCAAGCGGGATTATCAAAAGAAAAAATTCTGAATGGTCTTAGAAATTCCAGACAAGTACCTGGTAGATTTGAAGTTATCGGAAATGAAAACAAAAAAGTAATTATTGATTATTCTCATACTCCAGATAGTTTAGAGAAAGCCATTCTATCTTTAAGAAAATTAAGTGGACAAAATAAAATAACAACTGTTTTTGGTTGTGGTGGTGATAGAGATAAATCCAAGCGACCTATTATGGGAAGAATCGCATCAGAGTTGAGTGATAAAGTTATTGTTACTTCTGATAATCCAAGGACTGAAAATCCTCTATCAATAATAAATGAAATTGTTAAAGGAATTAGTAAAGACAATTATTCAATAATAGAAAATCGAGAAGAAGCAATTAAAACGGCGATTCAATCCGCCGAAGATTTTTCAGCTATACTGATTGCAGGCAAAGGACACGAAAATTATCAGGACATAAACGGAGTTAAACATCACTTTTCTGATTCCGAAGTTGCGAGGAAATATTTAAGATGAGTAAAGTGATAAAAATATCGTTAAAAGATGTTTTTAATATCAAAGGCACTCAGATTTATAACCCTGATCAATTCTCTGATGTTTCATTCGTTTCAATTGATTCAAGAAAGATTAAAAAAGGATCTCTTTTCATTGCTATTAAAGGCGAAAAATTTGATGGACACGAATTCATCCCTAATGCTATTAAATCAGGAGCTGCCGTTGTCGCTATTGACAGAAAGCATTTTAATCAATTTAAAGATTTAGAAATCCCTTTCATTGTCGTTAATGATACAACAAAGTTCCTCGGACAAATTGCCTCTGTTTGGAGAAGTAAATTAAAGACAAAAATAATTGGAATTGGAGGAAGTAACGGTAAAACAACTACTAAAGAAATTTTAGCCGCATTATTGTCTTACAAATATTCAGTTAATAAAACAGAGGCAAATAATAATAATCATATCGGAGTCCCGTTGACAATTCTTTCAACAAACAATAATCATAAATTTCTTGTACTAGAATTCGGTTCGAATCATCCCGGAGAAATTAGATATATCGCTGAAATTGCCAGACCTGATTATGCTTTAATAACGAACATTGGAGATTCTCATTTAGAATTTTTTGGTAATAGAATCGGAGTTTTGAAAGAAGAAACAGAATTGTTCAGACAAACATTGAAAAATGGTGGGAAAATTTTTCTTAACTATGAAGATCAGCTTTTAAGAACACGATATGGCTTTATAAAAAATAAGATTACGTACAGTTCAAATTATAAAACAGATTATGTTGAAACTATCTGTGATGTAATGGATGATGGAAGAATAAAGTTTATAATTAATCAACAGAGCAAATACAAATTTACCTCTCCTGTTCCAGGTGAGGCTGGTTCAAATAATTTCTATGCCGCTGTTGTGGTTGCTAAATCATTAGGTATGACTTATCCTGAAATTCTTAAAGCTCAGAAAAAAGTAAAAGCATTTGACAAACGGTTGGAAATCAAAAAATACAAATCAACCTGGATTATTAATGATTGTTACAATGCAAATCCAAGTTCTATGATTCTATCTCTTTCACTTCTTAATTGGATTAAGCATTCTTTTAGAAAACTTGCAATTCTTGGTGATATGTTTGAATTAGGAGATAAGTCAATACAAAAGCATCGTGAAGTTGGAAATTTTATTAATAATTCAAATATCTATCAGGTTCTTACTATTGGAAATTTTTCCAAAGAGATAACTGACGCAATTGAAAATAAGCGAATAAATAGAAAACATTTTAGTTCAAAAACAGCTTTGAAAAAATATCTCGACAAAATGGATTTAAGAAAAACAGTAATTCTTGTTAAAGGTTCTAGAGGAATGAAGTTAGAAGAAATAACCCAGTATCTGGAGGAAAGATTAAAGTAATGTTATACTATTTATTTGACTATATAAACAGAATTTATTCTCCTCCGGGTTTTGATATTTTTAAGTTCTTAACTTTTAGATCAGCTTTAGCTGCTATTACAAGTTTATTCTTTGCTTTTTATCTGGGACCAAAGATCATTAGTTACCTTCAGGCAAAACAAATCGGGGAAAGTAAAAAAGTTGATGGTCCAAAATTTCATTGGTCAAAAGCAGGTACTCCTACGATGGGTGGACTGATAATAATTTTTTCAGCAGTTGTTCCTGTATTGCTTTGGGGTGAAATTAAAAGCATTTATATAATTCTTGTACTTACCGGATTTTTATGGTTAGGAGCTGTAGGATTTTTAGATGATTACTTAAAAGTAGTTAAAAAATTTCCTAATGGATTGATAGCACAATATAAATTATTAGGTCAGGTTTTAATTGGATTAGTGGTTGGTATTACAATTTATTATTCACCAGAGTTTAGAGGTTTTAATACTCTTACAACTTTTCCTTTCTTAAAAAATGTGAATTTTGATTTTGCAATTTTCTATATACCAGCAGTTGTATTCATTATTACTGCTACCTCAAATGCGGTTAACCTTACTGACGGATTAGATGGATTGGCTGCCGGACTTATTGCAATAGTAATGATTGCATTAGCATTGTTGAGTTACTTCAGTGGTAATGCAATATTTTCAAATTATTTGAATATAATCTTTTTACCCGGCGCAGGTGAATTAACAGTTTTTATTGCAGCATTAGTTGGCGCAAGTCTTGGCTTTCTTTGGTTCAATTCGCATCCAGCTCAGGTTTTTATGGGTGATACTGGTTCACTTGCTTTAGGCGGAGCGTTTGGAATTATTGCTGTATTAATCAAAAAAGAATTATTCATTCCAATTCTCGGAGGAGTTTTTTTCTTAGAAACTTTAACTGTAATTATTCAACGTTCATACTTCAAATACACCAAAAAAAAATATGGTGAGGGAAGAAGAGTATTTAAGATGGCTCCGATCCATCATCATTTTGAGATGCTTGGATGGGCTGAGCCAAAAATTGTAGTAAGATTTTATATAATCGGAATAATTTTAGCAATCGTAACACTTGTTTCATTCAAAATAAGATGATGGATATAAGCAATAAAAAAATATCAATTATTGGTGCTGCGAGAAGTGGTATTGCAGCCGCTGAATTAGCTCTGAGAAAAGGTGCAATTCCTTTTATAAGTGATAATGCTGCAGAGGAAAAACTAACAAGTAATCTGAATTTGATAAAAGAATTAAATATTGAATTTGAACTTGGTGGCCATTCTGATAAAATATATGACTCGGAACTAATGATTGTCTCTCCAGGTGTTCCAAGTAATTCGGAGATAATTCAAAAAGCAAGGATAAAGAACATAAAGGTCATTAGCGAAATTGAGTTTGCTTCAATGTTTTGCTCTGGGAAAATGATTGCAATAACTGGTACAAATGGAAAAACGACCACAACCAGTTTAGTCGGTCATTTATTGACAACTGCTGGTATAAAAAACTTTGTCGCGGGTAATATCGGAAACGCTTTTTCTTCGATTGCAGATAAAATTAGTTCTGATGAATTTGTTGTTTTGGAGGTTTCGAGTTTTCAACTCGACTTAATAGAGAAATTTAAACCTTTCATATCTGCAATATTGAATATAACTCCAGATCATCTGAACAGATATGATAACAACATTTCAAAATATGCGAAATCCAAACAGCGCATTTATGAAAATCAAACTGAAGAAGATTTCCTGATAATAAATAATGATAGTGAGCTGTTGATTGAAAATCTGAACAAAATATCCTCGAAGACTTTTAGGTTTTCTACTAGAGAACAATTAAATGATGGATGCTCTTTGTTGAATGGTAAAATAATCTATAAAGAAAACTCTCAGGAACTATTCTCTTGTAGTGTTGGAGATATTTTTATTAAAGGTGAACACAATATTCAAAATGCAATGTGTGCAGTAATTGTTGGTAAGATATTATCCATAGATAATCAAAGCATTAAAGATGCTCTTGGTTCTTTCAGAGGAGTTGAACATCGGATTGAATTCATTAGAACTGTAAATGGTGTGAGTTATTACAATGATTCGAAATCTACTAATGTCGATTCAGTGATTGTAGCTCTGAAAAGTTTTGAAAATCCTATTCTTTTGATTTTAGGTGGACAGGATAAAGGTAATGATTATTCTTTGATTGAAGGGCTTGTGAAAAAAAGAGTAAAAAAAATATATGCTGTAGGAGAGTCAGCACAAAAGGTTTATGATTACTTCAACAAGATTGTAAGCACACAGATTTGCTCTGACTTTCAGGAAATTGTAGAGCTGACTAAGAATGATGCAAAAGAAAACGATGTGGTTTTACTCTCTCCGGCTTGTGCAAGTTTTGATATGTTTAATAATTATGAACATCGCGGAAAAGTATTTAAGGAAATTGTCAATAAATTATGAAAAAACTTAGTGTCATATTATTCTTTTTGACTTTAATACTAATACTGATTGGTTTAGTGGTTGTATTGACTGCAAGCAGTTCATTAAGTGCAATAAAATATTCTGATAGTTTTCACCTCTTTAAATTGCATTTATTAAGAGTAATCTGGGCAATTCCCGCACTTTTAATTGCAGCAGTAATTCCTTATGAGTTTTACAAACACTTAAGTAAGTATTTGATTATTGGAATTGTAATTACTTTATTTATTACTTTGTTTTTTGCAGTTGAAAAAAAGGGAGCAGGACGATGGCTCTCAATATTTGGATTTCAATTCCAACCTGCTGATGCTGCAAAACCATTCCTGATTATTCATTTAGCTTATTTAATGGATAAGAAAGACGAGTACTTAACTGAATTTAGCAGAGGTTATTTACCTCTATTATTCTGGACACTTGGCATAGCTGCTTTAATATTCGTTCAACCAAATGTCAGTAACGCTGTGCTAATTGTTATTACTTCACTGATTTTGATTTTCGTTGGAGGAGCATCAACTAAACACGTTTTTGCTACGGGCTTTCTGTTTGCAATGTCTGCATTTGTTTTTACAATGATGTTATCTCACGCCAGAGAAAGGATAGAATCTTACGTTAACGCAATTTTAACAGGTGAATATGTTAACATACAGGTTAAGCAAGCTATCGTTAGCCTCGGAAGCGGTGGAATTTTTGGAGTTGGTGTTGGAAATTCAAGACAGAATAATTTATTTCTTCCTGAAGCTTATGGTGATTTTATTTTTGGAATTCTTGGTGAACAATTTGGTCTGTTAGGAACATTAAGTGTTTTGTTGCTTTATTTACTTCTGATTTTTACCGGTGTGTTAATTGCTAAAAAAACTATCGACAAATTCGGACAATTACTTGCATTTGGAATAATAACTCAAATTGGTCTTTATGCGTTGGTAAATATAATTGTCACAATAGGACTGCTTCCAACAACTGGATTGCCACTTCCTTTTATTAGTTACGGAGGTACTTCAATAATTTTTAACAGTATCAGCATTGGAATTCTTATTAACATCGCTTTTACAAATTATGTAAGAGAATTAGAACGTAAAAAAATGGGACTTGAAACAATAAGAAACAGCAATGAGCAAAGAATTAAATAAATATAGAATTTTATTCGCAGGTGGCGGAACTGGTGGGCATCTGTATCCTGCAATTGCTGTTGCTGAGGAACTAAGAAAGATTAAGCCAGAAGCTGAAATTTTATTCGTTGGTTCTAAAAATAAGATAGAGGGAAAGATTGTACCTGCACTTGGCTTTCAATTCAGGAATATTATTGTTCGAGGATTTGCAAGAGAATTATCTGTTAAAACTTTTTTATTTCCATTTTATTTGATGATTTCTGTATTTCAATCAATTGCAATAGCTATGAAGTATAAACCAAAGGTAGCGATAGGAACTGGCGGGTATGTTGCAGGTCCGGTAATCTGGGCATCTTCCATAATAGGTTCTAAAGTTATTTTAATTGAACCCAATAGTTATCCTGGAATAACTACCCGATTATTGGAAAAATATGCTGATGAAGTTCACATAAGTTTTGAATACACCAAAAAATATTTGAGAAGACAAAATATTCTGAAGTTAACCGGTAATCCTGTAAGAAACAGCCTTAAGATTTACGATAAAAAGAATGCTCTTAAAAAATTTGATTTGTCTGAATCAAAGAAAACTTTGTTGATAGTTGGTGGCAGTCTCGGTGCTAATTCAATTAATAAAGCAGTTGAAAAGAATTTAAATGATTTAATAAAAAATCAGATTCAGTTGATTTGGCAGGTTGGTAAAAATTATTTCGCTGAGTATTCAAAATATCAGACGAGTGAATGTAAAGTTTTTCCTTTTATTGAAAATATGGGCGAAGCTTTCTCTGCCTGTGATTTAGTGGTTGCTCGTGCTGGTGCAAGTACAATTTCTGAAATAGCTTTTCTCGGTTTACCGGCTGTTCTTATTCCTTCGCCAAACGTTGCAGAAAATCATCAGTATCATAATGCGAAAGCTCTCGCAGATGATCGGGCTGTTATTTTAATTGAAGATAAAAATGTTGAAAAAGAATTGTTAGATACAGTGACCAAAACTCTATCTGATGAGAGCTTATTAAATGAACTTAAAGTAAACATAAAAAAGTTTGCAAAACCTGAAGCAAGTTATCAGATAGCAAAAAGTGCAATTGATTATATAGACTATAATTAGAATGAAAAACAGATTTAAATACAATTTGAACATATACTATCAATCAACGATTATTTATTTCGTTGCTTTTGTGCTATATGTGATTGTTCGTGGAGAATTTGTTGAGAACTCATTTAATCTGATTCTTAAAGATCCTGTTCTTTATGCATTCGGAGTAATAGTTATAATATCAGTTCTTACCTTGCTTTATAATATGAACAGAAAGCGCTTTATTGAAATCAATGAAAATGAAATAGTCTTTGGTAATAAATATGCAAGCAAAAAAATAAGCCTGTCAGATATTGAACAGATAAGAATTTTTAAAAAGAAATTAGAAAAAGAATATTCATTTTTAAGAATTGTTAGAATTAAACTTAAAAACAGAAAAAGAACTCTTGCTATCAGAACTTCTGATTATGAGAATGAAGAAGAGTTAATAGAAAAATTTATTCAATTAAAAAATCTTATTGAGAATAGAAATGTTTAAGAATATTAAAAGAATTCATTTTGTTGGTATCGGCGGAATCGGAATGAGTGGTATTGCTGAAATACTTTGGAATCAAGGTTTTATTGTATCCGGCTCCGACAAATCAATGTCGGACGTTACTGATAGACTTCTGCAATTAGGAATGAAAATCTACGAAGGACACTCGGAAGAAAATATTGAAGGTGCTGATTTAGTAGTATATTCATCTGCTGTAACATTGGATAACCCGGAAGTCAAACACGCAATTGAGATGAAGATCCCAATCATCAAACGTTCCGAAATGCTTGCAGAAACAATGCGAATGAAATATGGAATTGGTATCGCAGGAACTCACGGAAAAACTACCACAACTTCTATGGTCGGTTTAGTATTGACTGAAGGCGGAATTGATCCAACAATTATAGTTGGTGGAAAACTTTCAGGACTCGGTGGAACAAATGCAAGACTTGGTAATGGTGAGTTTATAGTAGTAGAAGCTGATGAATTTGACAGATCATTTCTGAAACTTACTCCAACTATTGCTGCACTAACTACTCTTGAAAGTGATCATTTAGATACATACAAAGATTTAGATGATATTAAATCTGCTTTTGTAGAATTTGCATCCCGGGTGCCGTTTTATGGATTTGTTGTTCTTTGTCTTGATGAATCTGCTTTACAGGACATTATTCCCTTAATCAATAAAAAAATTATTACTTATGGTCTTACTGCTCAGGCAGACGTTAGAGCAACGGATATTTCTTCTTATGGTTTTAATACACGATTTATGGTTAAGTATAAAGGTGAAGATCTTGGGCAAATCCAATTAAAAATACCGGGAGTTCATAATATTAAAAACTCTCTCGTGGCAGTGATTATTGCAAAAGAATTAGGCATTGATTTTTCAATTATTAAAAAAGCATTGGAATCATTTACTGGTGTTTACAGAAGATTCGAAGTCAAATATGATAAAGAAATAATGGTTGTTGATGATTATGCTCATCATCCAACTGAAACAACTGCAACCTTAAAAGCTATTCGTGATGGTTGGGACAGAAGATTAGTAGCTGTATTTCAACCTCATCTTTATTCACGAACAAGAGATTTTTATCAGGAGTTTGGCAGGTCTTTTCTTAATTCAGATATTTTTATATGCACGGATGTTTATCCTGCACGTGAAGAACCAATTGAAGGTATCACTGGAGAAATCATAGCAATTGCAACTAAAAAATTTGGTCACAAAAATGTTTTCTATGTCAAGGATAAAAATGAAATTCCTGATTTCTTAATGAATTTGAAGAAAGAAAACGACATAATAGTTACAATGGGTGCAGGAGATATATGGAAATATGGAGAAAAATTCGTTGAAAAATTGAGAAAATGATGAAGGAAAAAATTATTAAATATATTCTTCTCACTACTTTGATTGTTCAGATTATTATGCTTGGATATTTGAGTATCTATTTTTTCATAAATGATAAAGTTGAAAATTACTCAGATATAAAAGTATCCGGTAACAAGCTTTTATCTGAAAAGCAATATATCAGTTTGATAAATTTTGATGAGCTTAATGATCAAACTTCGCTCAATTTTATTAAATCGAAATTAGAAGCTCATCCTTATGTTCTGAATGCAGACGTTCAGTTGAATTCAAAAAATGTTCTTGAAATATCGATTGAAGAAAAACAGCTATATTCAATCATCATTAAAAATTCAGAACCTTATTTTATTACAAATGATTTTGAGTTAATTAAGATATTTCCTTTTACTAATAATCTTGCTCTACCTCTTATTGTAATGAATGAAAATCTAAACTCCTCAATTGTTAAAAACGAACAAATAATCATTGCTTTCAAAGTTATTGATACACTCAGAGAACTTAATAAAGAGTTATTGGAACGACTTACAGAGATTAATCTTTCGAACAAAAAAAATCTGGTTTTACTTTTCAAAAATATCAACGCTCCGATTTTGATGAATAAAACAAACATTATAAAAGAACTTGTATCACTTAATGAACTTATGAATTTGGATAATTCAATTTTCTTAGACAGTAATATTAGATATATAGATTTACGTTTTAATAATCAGATAATTATAGGATAACATACTCGGGGATGAAAATGAAAAAAGATATAATAGCCGGATTAGATTTAGGTACAACAAAAGTATGTGCAGTTATTGCAGAAATGAATCCTGAAAGAAATACATTTGATATTTTAGGTTTTGGGGTTGCCCGCTCTGAAGGTCTTAACAAGGGATTAGTAGCAAACATTACAAAGACTGCAGAGGCAATTAGTGAAGCAGTTAATCAAGCAACGAACAGAGCTGGTATTCAGGTCAAATCTTTTAATGTTGGAGTTGCTGGCGAACACATAACAAGTATGCGCCATAGAAATTACGTAACAATAAATCGAGAAGAAAAAGAAATTAAAAAAGAAGACTTAGACAGATTAGAAGCAGACGTTAGAACAGTCGGAATTCCCAGCGACAGACAAATTCTTCACATAATTCCCGAAGAGTTTTCTATTGATCATCAGGAAGGAATAGAAAATCCGATTGGAATGTCAGGTTCCAGATTAGAAGCCAGCAATCATATAGTGCTTGCTTCAATCCCAGCAATAGAAAATATCAGAAAATCAGTTGAACGTGCTGGTTATCAGGTTAAAGATTACATACTTCAACCGATTGCATCAAGTGCTTCAGTTCTGGAAGAAAGTGAAAAAGATTTAGGCGTTGCATTATTAGATATTGGTGGTGGAACAACTGATATAGCGGTTTATCATAGAAAAGCAATTAAACATACAAAAGTAATAGGAATCGCAGGCAATCAGGTAACAAACGATATAAGAGAATCTCTTGGAGTTATCACCGAAGAAGCAGAAAGACTTAAAAAAGATTATGGCTATGCAATTGAAAGTGCAATAATTCGTGATGATGATATTCTCATTAAAGGTGTTGGCGCCAGAGGAAATACAAAAATTCCTATCAGCTTGCTAACTCAAATTATTTCTTTAAGAATGAGAGAACTATTTACTTTGGTTGATAACGAGTTAAGAATTAGCGGCCAGAAGAGTAAAATAAAAAGTGGAATTGTATTAACCGGAGGAGGTTCTTTATTGAGAGGTTGTAAAGATTTAGCTGAAGATGTATTTGGTTTACCTGCAAGAATAGGTGTACCTTTAGAATTAGGTGCAGGTTTATCTAATGAAATAGAAAGTCCTGAGTTTGCTACTGTTGCCGGTTTGATTAGAGGAATCCCCGGCGGAAAATCGAGCCAATTTAAGAAGCCAACTAAAAAAGATAATACCGTAAAAAAAATCTTTGATATGGTTAAAAAGTTTTTTAATGAATTATAATATAATTATTACAAGGAGGACCAATGCACGACTATACTAATTTCAACAAAGAAAAGCTTTCGTCAGGTTTTGCTAAACTTGATCAGGAAAGAACTTCTCCAGCTGTTTTGAGAGTTGTTGGTGTCGGAGGTGCAGGTTGCAATGCAATTGAAAGTATGATTGCACAAGGAATAACAGGCGTTGATTTTGTAGCAATAAATACTGATGCACAGGCTTTGGCGAAAAGCAGTGCCAATCATAAAATCAAAATAGGTGCAAATATTACCAGAGGATTAGGTGCAGGTGCAGATCCTAATATAGGAAGAAAAGCTGCTGAAGAAAGTAGAGACGAGATTAGTAATTTACTTGCTGGTAGCGATATGATTTTTATTACTTGTGGAGAGGGAGGTGGTACCGGAACTGGTGCAAGTCCTGTTATAGCTTCAATTGCAAAAAGTATAGGGTCATTGGTTATCGGTATTGTAACTAAACCTTTTAATTGGGAGGGAAAAGCCAGAATATCAAATGCAGAAAAAGGAATTTTGGAACTTAAGCAGCACGTAGATTCTTTGATTGTTATACCTAATGAACGAATTCTATCAATAATTGAAAAGAATACTCCATTTAAAACTGCTTTAGAAAAAGCTAATGAAATTCTTTATGAAGCAACTAGAGGAATTTCGGATATAATAAATGTTCCGGGTTATATTAATGTTGATTTTGCAGATGTTCGTGCAGTGATGAATATGAGTGGTGAAGCAATTATGGGATGTGGTATTGCCAGCGGAGAGAACCGTGCAACTGAGGCAGCTCATAAAGCAATTTCAAGTCCTTTACTCAATGGTGTAAGTATAAAAGGGTCAAAGAGTGTTCTCATTAATGTCAGTGGTTCAAGTTCTATGACTATGCAGGAAATTACTGAAGGAAACCAAGTAATTTTCGAGGCAGCCGGTGCTGAAGCAAATATTATTTTTGGTGTTGTTACTAAAGAAGAGATGGATGATTATATCTCTTATACAGTAATAGCTACTGGTTTTAACAATAGAAGCAATGTCTCTGATAATGGATTTGGTAAAGAATTGAATAAGAATGGTAAGAAAAAAGAAAATTCTTTTACTAATACTTTTTTTGAAAATTTAACCAAAGGTGAAATTGATAAAACCAGCCTCGATACACCAACTATATTAAGAATTGAGGGTAATACCAGAATTGACGAACATTTTAATGAAGATAAGCTTTTCCCCAATTTTGGACCCGACTTTTCAACTAATAAAAATTCTTCAAAGAATTTTAATAAAAAGTCAAGTAATGATGATGAAAGTTCTGACTTTCTCAGGATGATAATGGATTAAGAATAACTTATAAGATAAAAATTAAACAAGCTCTTCGTAGAGAAATCTGCGAAGAGTTTTTTATCTGATAGCTTCATTCGTCAGATGGTCTTGCTTCGATAGTTACATTTCCATCAAAATCCCGTACAATTATAATTCTGTTTGGTCGGCAGCAGATTCTGCAATCTTCTATAAAATCTTGTTTGCCTTCAATTGTCAAATCTACCCAAACAGAATTATCAACTCCGCAATATTGGCAAGTCCAATCTAATACATCGTCGGTTTGCATAAATTTCTCGTTTTTTTATTTAAAATTAATTAAATATTATTGAAATAAAGATGAAATTGTTACTCTAAATAATTTTTATCATCTTTCAGTAATTTGAAACTTTTTTCATCTTTAAAAATCTTATATTTATATAATTGAATCAAATAATAACAAAGAAAGGTAACTATGACTAAAAAATCATTATTGAGTATTTTTATAATAATTACGTTGTTTTTTCCGATGAATACTCTTTCTGCAAATACACCAGATAATAAGAAAGCTCCTGACTTTGCTTTGAAAACTTTGGAAGGAAAAACTGTTAAGTTGTCTGATTACAAAGGAAAGATCATCATAATTGATTTTTGGGCAACCTGGTGTCCTCCTTGCAGAAAGGGAATTCCGGATTTAATCGAATTGCAAAAAGCATATTCAAAAGATTTAGTTGTTGTTGGTATTTCATTAGATCAGGAGAGAACTTTGAAAGATTTAAAGCCATTTATTGAAAATTATGGAATCAATTATCCAGTTGTTTTAGGAAATGAAAAAGTTGTTAAAGATTATGGTGGTATCAATGCAATTCCAACTTCTTTTATTGTTGATCAGAAAGGTTTCATAATTGATTCTCACGTTGGCCTGGTCCCCAAAACTGTTTATGAAGATAAAATTAAAATGTTATTAGGTAAGAAATAGTTCTCTCTTTAAGACATTTTTCAAAGAATCCTCATCAAAGAATGGTGAGGATTTTTTGTATAATATCTTACATCTGTTCATATTTAGCCAATTCTTAAAAGCACATCTTTAAAATTCTCCGATTTTTAAGATTTTTTCACTGGTATTTTATTTGGGTTATACTATCCAAAACAAAGTTAAATTATGAGCGTATCAACAATAAAATTATTAGAAAGATTTATTGATTACTGTGCTGAAAAGAACAAAGTTATCAGTAATAATATCGCTAATGTTGGAACCGAAAATTATCGAAGGCAGGATATTTCTTTTGATAAAGTTCTGGGCGATACTCTGAATTCAAACATTAAAACCACGAATGAAAAACATATAAAAGCAAATTTGATTGAACAAAATAATTATTCGATTCAAAACTCAAAGATTACTGAATACACTTCAGGTGTTAATAATGTTGATATAGAAAAAGAAATGGCAGAATTAGCTGAAAACACTTTGCTTTTCAAATTTGCCTCTAAAAAGATTGGAGACTATTACAAAGGAATACAAAATGTGATTAAAGGAGGAGGAAGATTATGAAAATCGGAAATAGCTTCTTCGGTTTTGATATCAGTTCTAAAGGTTTAACTATTCAAAGAAAAAGAATGAATCTTATCGCTGAAAATTTGGCGAATGGAAATTCTGTAAGAACAGAAGATGGCCAACCTGTTAAGAGAAAAGTGTTAAATGTTGTACAGAAAAGTGCAAACTTCTCAGAGCAAATGCGAGATATTTCAAACACTATAAGAATTAACACAACAAATTCAAATCATATTAGCAGACCAATTGAAAATTCGAATTCAAGATCAATCACTCCCGGGCTGGATATTAAAGTACAGGAAGATCAAACAAAAGGAGAAGTCGTTTATATGCCTGAACATCCTAATGCTGATCAGAATGGTTATGTGGAAATGTCAAACATAAATACCATTAACGAAATGATAGACATGATTGCTGCTACGAGAAGTTATGAAGCAAACTTGACTGCATTAAATTCTTCTAAACAGATGATTAAAGATTCATTGGAGATATAAAATGAAAATAGAAAATAATTTTAATCCTTCATTATTAAACGCTGTAAGACCCGGAAACAGAGCACAAAAAGCTCTTGACATAAAAACAAGTAATCAAACGGAAATAATCAATAAAGAAGAAAAACAGTTTTTTGCAAATATGTTTCCCGAAAAAAAATCTGAAGTGATGGGTTACAATTTTTATAATCGTTCAGGTAAAGTTAATAGTTCACAAGTTGGATCATTGTTCGATAGGAGGTTTTAAT
This sequence comes from uncultured Ignavibacterium sp., assembly GCA_937942875.1. Classification (GTDB taxonomy): domain Bacteria; phylum Bacteroidota; class Ignavibacteria; order Ignavibacteriales; family Ignavibacteriaceae; genus Ignavibacterium. The sequence goes on from CALEBT010000047.1 coordinate 24,196, forward strand.
ATGGCAATTGAAAAAATATCAGGATTGGTTTCTTCTAAAATTCAGGAGACATTAAAAACCAAAAGCGATATAGCTCAGTTTGGAAATGTTTTTGGCGAATTTATCGGATCAGTTAATAATGACCAACTTAAATCAGCAGAAATTACGAAAGATTTCATCAATGGCGAAAATGTGGAAATACACGAGGTAATGATTGCTGGCGAAAAAGCTAAAACAAGTTTAGAACTTTTAATGGAAATCAGAAACAAAACAATTGATATGTACAGAGAATTAACGAGGATGTCGGTGTAAAATATGTCAAAGACCAAACAATCTTCAGAATCGCTTAAAAATTTTATAAATACATTAACAATCAAACAGAAAATTGTAATTGGAGTTTCTGTTGTTACAACGTTTATATTGATAATTTTTCTGGTTTCAATTTTCAATCAACCAAACTATGCTGTATTATTTGCAGATCTATCTCAACAGGATGCTTCAAAAGTAATTGAACATCTCTCCGCCAAGAAAATCCCATATCAAATTGAAGATAATGGTTCGATAATAAGAGTTCCCAAAGATAAAGTTTACGAAACCAGACTTGAACTTGCTGGGAAAGGATTACCTTCATCCGGAACTGTTGGTTACGAACTATTTGATAAATCATCTATGGGGATGAGCGATTTTATGCAAAAGTTAAATTATAAAAGAGCTTTAGAAGGAGAACTTGCAAGAACGATTGCTGGTCAGGAAGGAATTGACGGAGCAAGAATTCATCTTGTCTTTCCAGAGAAATCTATATTCAGAGATGAGCAAATTCCACCTACTGCATCAGTTGTAATAAAACTAAGAGATAATTATAAACTCCCTAAAGATAAAGCGTCAGCTATTGTAAACTTTATTTCCAGTTCAGTTGAAGGATTATCAACTAATAATATCACCTTGATTGATACAAAGGGTAGATTACTTTGGAAGGAAGACTCAGATGATAATCTTTCTTTCGCTTCAACTAAACAATATGAAATAAAGAATTCAATTGAAATGTATCTGGCTCAGAAGGCTCAGAATTTACTGGATAATGTTTTAGGTTACGGAAATTCAATGGTTCAGGTTAATGCTGAATTAAATTTTAATCAGGTTGAAAAAACAATGGAGATTTATGATCCTGAATCGCAGGTTGTAATAAGTGAACAAACATCTTCAGGTTCTAATGCGGGTTTTTCTATCGGTGACACAACTCAGCAAACTAATGAAAATAATATAACTAATTATGAGGTAAGTAAAACTATTCAGAAGGTAATAGAAGAAACAGGAAATATTAAGAGACTTAGTGTTGCTGCTGTAATTAATGATATCCCCAAAACAGTAGAGAAAGATGGAAAACAAATAGTTGAATTTACTCCTCGGTCACCTGAACAAATTAAAAAAATTGAAGAGCTTTTACGTGGTGCTATGGGAATAAATAATGAGAGAAATGACTTGCTCTCAATTGTAAACATCCCATTTGAAACCAAGCCAGTTGAAGAAGATCTGAATGCTCAGCCCTCTTCTTGGTTTGATGATAAAAACGAAATAATCAATTTAGTACTGATAATATTAGCTATTGCAGGCTCTATTCTCCTTCTCAAAAATATTACTGGTAAGATTAAATCAGATAAAATTCATATAGGGACAGTGGATAGTGAAAGACTTTCAGAGGGAAGTAGTAATTTACAGATTGGAAGACTTGACTCAAGAGAAAAACCTCAAACTGAATTAACTGCTGCCGGAAAATCAACTTTATTGGAAATAAAGAAAAAGAAGAATCAACTTCCAATTGGTGATCTGGAAGAAGAAATTTCTCTTGAGGCGATTAATAGAGAAAATCAAATCGAAAAGATTAAAAATTATATAATCAAAAATCCCGCAGATGCTTCAAAATTAATTAACACCTGGTTATATGAAAATGAATAATAAATCAAATACATCTGTCCGTGATACTGCTAATGTTGAATCAGTTTCTGGTTTACGTAAAGCCGCATTATTATTTCTAGCTATTGATGTTGAAACAGCTGCATCAATAATGAAATATTTGGATTCAGAGCAAATTGAAAGGATCTCAACCGAAATTGCAAAGATTAAGAATGTCCCCTCAAAAGTAGTAGATGATATTATAAATGAATTTCACGGAATGGTTATTGCCCGTGAATACGTTCTCGAAGGCGGAATTGAATATGCTCAGATGCTTTTGGAGAAATCTCTTGGTGTTGCTAAAGCTCAGGAAATTATTGAGAAAGTTAAATCTCTTACTACTATGAAAGGTTTTGATTTTTTAAAGAAAGCTGATTCAGCACAGCTAGTAAGTTTTCTAAGCAAAGAACATCCTCAGACAATAGCGTTAATTTTATCTCACTTAAGTCCTGATAAAACTGCGGAAGCTTTAAGGGAATTACCCTCAGACTTAAGAGCAGACGTTGCATTTAGAATAGCCACACTGGGAAAAGTAGCTCCACATACTCTTAAACAAATTGAAAAAGTCGTAGATGAATTAGCCGGAAGTTCTCTTAATCAGACCGTTACAAAAATTGGCGGTACAAAAAGTATAGCAACAATTCTTAACAAAATGAATGTAAAAATGACAAAAGAAATTCTGGAAAACTTCGAAATGTGGGATCCAGATGTTACTCAGGATATAAAGCGACAAATGTTCTTGTTTGATGATATTGTAAACATAGCAGACAGAGATATTCAGAAAATTCTCAAAGAAGTTGATAGAAAAGATCTTGCTTTATCTCTTAAAATTGCAGATGAAAAATTAAAAGATAAAATATTTAAGAATATGTCTGAACGTGCTGCAGATTTATTAAAAGAAGAGCTTCAGTATATGGGTATGGTCAGATTGAAAGAAGTTGAAGCAGCTCAGGCAAAAATAATAGATGTTATCAAGAATCTCGAAGAAAATGGTGAAATAGCAATAAGTGGTGGAAATAAAGAGGATATGTATGTCTGAGAAAATTGTTCTAAAGAGTTCATCAAGTAGAATTAAGGGAGTTAAACTTAATGAGATTTTTGACCTGACTGAGGTTGTTAATGAGTCAGAGGATCAGAATAAAAAAATTGAAATCGAGCTTCATAATCATTTTATTAAAGGATTTAATGAAGGGCAGAAAGAAGCATTGAATCGCCTTCAAAAAGAATATTCAGAAAAATTAAGAGAAGCATATTCTGTTATTGATTCTGTTACCTCAAAAATTGATACACAGATTAAAGAACAAGTCCAAAAGATTAATGAATTTGTCCTCCAATTATCTTTTCAAATAGCTGAAAAAATTATTCGTCGGGAAATTGATAAAGATTCTCCGGTGTTAAAAATTGTTGGCGAATCATTAAAAAAGCTGACTTCAGCAAATGAAGTCACTATTAAGTTAAATCCAACTGATCTCAAATTAGTAGAATCTCATTTATCTATTATAAACAGAAAAATTAATTCTGGAAATATTCGATTAGAAGCTGATGAGAGAATTGAAAAGGGCGGATGTCTTATAGAAACTGAAATTGGTAATTCAGATGGAAGAATTTCATCACAAATTGAAAATATAAAACGTCAGATAGAAACTTATTTTGAGGATAATAATGCTTGATAATCTTTTCCCAAAATATGTTTCAATAATTCAAAATGCTGATACAATAAAACTTAGCGGTAAAGTTACCGATGTAATTGGATTGATTATCGTTTCAGTAGGTCCGAACGTGTCTTTGGGAGAGACTTGCAAAATAATTGATAAAGATGGCAACCTTGTTTGCAGAACTGAAGTAGTTGGTTTTAAGGATGGAAAAGTCTTATCAATTGCTTTGGATGATGTTCATAACATTGCGCCCAAATCTGAAATTATTGCAGAAGGCAAACCTTTTTCAATTGGAGTAGGAAAAGAACTATTAGGAAGAGTAATTGATGGATTAGGATTGCCAATAGATGGAAAAGGAGACATTAAGTATAGTTCCTTCCGTTCTATTCACAGACAGCCTCCTTCGCCTCTGCAAAGAAAGAGAATTGATACTCCGCTTCAAACAGGGGTAAGATCTATTGATGGTCTATTGACGATTGGTAAAGGACAAAGAGTTGGAATTTTTGCAGGCAGTGGAATTGGCAAAAGTGTCTTACTGGGAATGATAGCAAGAAACACTAATGCAGATGTAAATGTTATTGCTCTTGTTGGTGAAAGAGGCAGAGAAGTTAGAGAATTTATTGAAAGAGATTTAGGTGAAGAAGGATTAAAAAGATCTATTGTAATTGTTGCAACAAGTGATAAATCCGCTTTGTTGAGAATAAAAGGAGCGTTTCTTGCTACAACTATTGCTGAATATTTCCGTGATCTTGGAATGGATGTATTATTGATGATGGATTCAGTAACCCGTTTTGCTATGGCTCAAAGGGAAATCGGTCTTGCAATCGGTGAACCGCCAACTACAAAAGGTTATACTCCAAGTGTTTTCGCTCTTCTTCCAAAATTATTAGAAAGGGCTGGAACTTCTAAACTTGGATCAATCACAGGTTTATATACAGTACTTGTAGATGGTGATGATATGACTGAGCCTATAGCGGATTCTGTCAGGTCTATTTTAGATGGACATATTGTTTTATCAAGAAAATTAGCTAACAGTGGTATTTATCCCGCAATTGATTCATTACAAAGTATCAGCAGGGTGATGCCAGATATTGTTTCAAAAGAGCATAGAGACCGGGTAAGAATTTTTAATGAAATTTTAGCAACATATAAAGAAGCAGAAGATCTAATTAATATTGGAGCTTATGTAAAAGGCAGTAATCCTCAGATTGATCATTCATTATCAAAAATCGGTCAGCTTAAATCTTTCATTAAGCAGGATATGTTTGAGAAAACAGATTTAAGATCAACAATAGAAAGACTAAATAACATAATTCAATTGTGAGTTTTAATATGTCAAAATTCAAATTCAAATTAGAACCGATTAAAAAAGTAAAAGAAAATCTCGAGTCGAAAGTGAAAAGAGAAATTGCTCAGTTCAATTCAAAGATTAATGATAAAAATTCTGAAAGAGAAAAATTAATCCAGGAACTGGATTCAATCAGAAATTATAATCTCCAAAGAATAAGCTCTTTTGAAATGCAGTTTATACAGAATTATAAAATCACTTTAATATCCAAGATAAAAGATATCGAAAAAGAAATGATTGAACTTGAAAAACAGAAAGAAAATAAAATTAAACAACTTCAGATATACGCTAAAGAAAGAAAAATAATAGAACAATACGAAGAACTAAAAAAAACTGAATTCGAAAAAGAATTGAACAAACTTGAAATGAAAGTATTTGACGAATTAGCTATTCAAAACTTTATGAGAGAACGATTATGAAAAAAGTAATGCTGATAATACCATTTGTATTCACTTTTCTTTTTGTCACGGGGATATTGGTTTATTTGAATACTATTTATAACAACATATTCCATTTCGATTTTTCTCCAAAATCAGAAAATCAGATAGACTCTGTAATGGATTCACTTTTGGTCAAAGATGCAACAAAAACCGATAATACCAAATCAGAAATTGAATTGGCTTCTAATCAAGAAAAAAAAATTGATACAATCAATATCACTAATAATTCTGATCAATTAAAGCAGTCAATTACTGATTCTAAGAATGAGAACTCATCAAATTTTGATGAGCAAAAATCATTACCGAAAAATTTTGTTGAAAAAACAAATAAAGATTCAGCTTACACTGCTTGGTTAAAAAAGACTGTTAAATTAATTGAAAATTTATCTCCTGCTCAGGCTTCTAAACTATTGAAAAATTATTCCGATAATCAAGCGAGAGATATTATTTACACAATGAAACAGAAACAAGCAGCTAAAATCATTTCGTACTTAGAACCAGAGTATGTACACAAATTAACAAGGTTTCAATAATGTTAATCAATACACTTTTTTTGTCAAAACCATTGCCTGAATCTGATTATCTGAGTAAATCAGAAAGTTCAGATAAAATGTTTGGATTCCTTTTTTCAGAAATTATGAATGTCGATAAACAATCTGAAAAACTGAAATTAGTTCCGGAACATATAGGAGGAAATCTTATTGACTATAAAAGTGTTTTCATTAATTACAATTTCGAATCAAATGTTATCATATCGCCCCCAGAGAACAAAGAAACCAAAGATCCCATTATCTGTCTTTCAAAATTGTTTTTAGAAGAAAACCTTGATAATCAAAAAATAAATGAAGCTGAAAAGATAATCTATTCTCCACAGCAATTTGTAAGCAGTTTTACCCAGTTAATAAAATCCCTCGTTGAAAACAATCCATTATCTGAAAATGTAGAATTAAAACTTTTCTCAAAGAATTTCATCTTATCTCAAAATGTAGATAATAATGTACAGAATATTGAAAAATTCCTCTCTGAAATAATTGAAAATGAATCATCTTTCTCATTGACATTAAGTGCTTCTGGTAAACAGATATTATTTGAAGTTTTTTCTCAGGTAGTTCCATCAATATTAACTAAAGAAACTTTGGATGTTCATAATACAGATTATATTGAAACCGAAATTACTTCTTTGAAAGACAAACCGCTTAATCAAATATTATCTAATAATAACAGCCATATGAATGAGCCTTTATCAGATAGCATATTTGCATCCACCGGAGAAAAATTAAACACTGAATCAGAGAAGGAATCTTTATTGCACAAAGATGATCAGATTATATCAGTTAAAGAGGATTCGAGCGTCTTTCGAAATAAAAAATCAATTGAAGCATTCACTTCTGAAAAAACAAATGGAAATTTAGAAATAGATTGGCAACTGAGAAGTAACTTTAATAAAGTCCATAATACAGAGATTACTAATTCTTTATTAGAAGGAAATCAGGAAGAAAAATTAAATAATACAGACTTAAACAAGAGCCTATTTTCAGAAAACTCAGCAATAAAGAATAACGATGAAAAAAACTCATTTAATATTTTACCTTCCGTCAACAAAAATGGTCAGAGATCCACTATTGAACTAATTGATAACTCACAGAAGCAACCAAATTCATTATTAAATGTCACAACAAAGAATGAAGGTTTAATTTCAAATAATTCTTCTGAAAATCCTCAAATAAAAATTATTATTCAAAGCGATAACCAGAATCAAGTTTCATCAAATACTAATGTTAATTCTGAAACAATATCAAAGATTTCGGCAATTCTTGAAGAAAATAAAGGACAAAAGCAGTCCGTTTTGAGTGCAAAAATAACAACTAACTCACAGTCTCCACAGAATAAAAATAATGGCGTTAATAGTGAGCAATTCTTTCAGGATAATCTAATTTCTGACAGGCAAGTTCAAAATCTATTTAGGTCAATTTCATTAAACAAGCAGACTGTTCAAAGGGAATTATCTTCGGTTAATAGTGTAAAATCGCAAATAATCAATGAACAAAGTCCAGCATTAAATCTCACAGATGAAAATGTTCAGATAATTACTCAAAATAATTCAGTCAAAAATTTTAATAAGGATTTGTCGGTAAAACTAAATCAATTTCCAGAAAATGAAGTGGACTTAAATTCTGAATTAAAGGTATCAAATGGAGTTGTTTCTGAAAAATCGATCTCAGATAACTTAAAAACTATGACACCAACTAATGTTGAAAATCCTGTACATAACACTGGTGTAAAAAAGTCTGATAATATTTTAATAAATAGAGAACAAGATTATTCGATAAATACAAATCCTTCATTTCGTGAGAATAATAAAGTATTTACAAAAGATTTTACAGACATTAAAATCGATATTCCAGATGACGAAAGCCAAATCATTAATAACAATTCAATTAATAAAAATATTGTATTAAATACTTCATCAAGCAGCACAGAAATTAGAAAAGAAATAGCTAATGAACCTTCGATTGGGAAAGTTACCTTTGCAGAGGGAAAGAATCCTGAATTTTTCAGTTTTAATAAACAAGGGAAAGACATAAAAGTAGTTGATAGTAAGGAAATTAATTCTAATAACTCAATTGAAACACTTGAAAACGAAGAAGTTTCAAAAATCAACTTAGATGTTCGAGATTCTCAGAACGACGTTAAGTCTGAACAAAAAACTAATAATGAATTAGCTTCATTAAGTAATAAATCAGAAAATCAAAAGTCAAATTCGATTTCAGCAAACAACAATAAGCAAACTGTTTCAAACAATTCACTTGAAACATTTAATAATGAAGGAAAATCGGCAAGTAGCTTAAGTGTCAAAGAATCTCAGAAACATTCTGAATCAGAATTGAAATTAGTAAATAATAATAGCCTGAAAGCTGAAGTAAATTCCGCTGAAGAAAAGGTATCTTCCAATACTGTTCATCAAGTTCAAAATTCATTCATAAAAAAATCTAAAAATATTTCATCATCTGAACCAGTATTAGATTCACATCAAAGTAACTCTTCAGATAAATCAAATGAAAACAGAGAAATCAAACCATACAGTTTAACAAATTTACAAGAAGAAGTATCAGAAAGATCGGATGTCAATCTTAAAAAAATTCAAAAAGATTATTCTTCACCGAATAATGTTTTTAGAGTTGTGATTGAAAAACCTGCAAAGGGTATTGTGGGAAGAAGCTCTGAATTTGTACAGGAAGAAAAGTCAAATACAGAAAATCCAAAATTTAATTCTGAAGTTCCAAAGGAAGTTAAAATAAATGAAGAAATTGTAAGGACTTCAGATAAAGAAACTCCTCACATTGAAACTAAAACTGATTTTAATAGTCATCAGGAAGATAGCACGAAGAACACAAACCAGAACATTACAAATATGACGTATAAGGAAAGTAATTTCTCTAAACATTATGAAGAATCTTCTATTGATTTTAGAAATATTATCCCTGGATTTGAAAAGAAAGTTTCACCTGCATCTTCAAGAAATATTAATGAGGTGCATATAAATTCAAACAAATTTGATTTTAACAAATTTTTTGAATCCAAATCGTTAGAAAACTTTGTCCGAATAATTAATGAAAATAATCTGAATTATCGTGCAGAATTAAACAATTTAGGTAGGAATAGTAACTTTATCGAACTGAAACTTTATCCGGAGGAATTGGGTCGAGTTAAAATTCTGATTGATAACTCTGATAATATAGTTTCCGCCAAAATTGAAGTTCAATCGGAACAAGCTAAGAATATTATAATTTCAAATTTACCTCAGTTAAAAGAGTCTCTTAAACAAGAGGGATTGAATAGCCAGAATATTAATGTTTACCTTGGAACCGAAGATCAGAAAGGTCAGCATAGTGCTAATCAAAAACGCCAGAACGGAAATAGCAAAGTAATGTATGATGCTGAAGAAAAATCTGAAGAAGTTAAAATTAAAAATTTAGGTTATAACACAATAGAATATTTAGCATAGGAGAAAAATATGTTAACAGGAAGTTTAAGTGGATATGGTGCAGTAAATGGTAATCCGAAGAATAAAAACAATGTTATGGGAAAGGATGATTTCCTCAAGTTAATGTTGACTCAAATGAGGAATCAGGATCCAATGAATCCAATGGAATCTTCGGAGTTTGCAGCACAACTTGCACAATTTACTTCCGTTGAACAATTGATGAACCTGAATGAAGCAATGAAGATAAGCCTTGATGCAAATTATATGCTTTCACAATCCATTAATAATACCCTTGCTGCTACTTTAATTGGGAAAGAAGCAAAACTGGATACAGCAGAATTCAGATATACCGGGCAAGATGAACAAACCTTAGGATATAATTTAAGTACAAATGCAAAATCTGTAACAATAAAAATATACAATGAAAGTGGTGCATTAGTCAGAACTATAGAAAATGTTTCTGGAAATGCGGGCGACAATAAACTTTCCTGGGATTTCACCGATAATAATGGTGACAAAGTTTCTAATGGTAAATACAGATTTGAAGTTACAGCGACAGATTATAATGGAAATGCAATCAATGTAAATAGCTTCTTATTTGGAAAGATTGATGGTGTGAAATTTACTGATTCAGGCACTAAACTTATTGTAAATGGCGTCGAATATAACTTAGCAGACATAACTGAAATATTAAATCCATAAAACGGAGGTAAATAAATGTATGAGATAAATGGAATACAAGTACCCTTCCTTCCGATAAATAACTTTGAGGGAAATCGGGTACATAACCGTGGATCTTCTGAAAGCTTTGAGTCGATCTTTCAACAAGAGCTTGAAAGAGTTAAGTTTTCTCAGCACGCCGTTAGAAGACTTGAAGAGAGACAAATCAAACTAAGTGATGAAGACTTGACGAAAATTAACGAAGCAGTTGAAAAAGCTGAACAAAAAGGCTCACGTGATTCTTTAGTAATGATGAACTCAACAGCATTTATCGTTAATATCCCAAATCGAACAATAATTACTGCTTTGCCAATTGAAAGCAGCAGTGAAAATGTGTTCACAAATATTGATTCTGTAGTTTTTGCTTAATAAGTAAATAATTAACAATGGGCGGGACCTTTCGAGGACGCCCGGTCCGACCGACTGACTGAAGTCGGACATAAATTTAACAAATAATAGTAATTAAATTTTAGGAGGTCATTATGCCACTATTAAATTCACTCTTTTCGGGTGTCTCTGGTCTTAGAAATCATCAATCAATGATGGATGTTATAAGCAATAACATTTCTAACGTTAATACAATTGGTTATAAAAGTTCAAGAGTCACTTTCAGCGATACTTTCAACAGAATTATCAGATACGGTTCAAATCCAACTGAAACTTCCGGCGGAATAAATACTTTTCAAGTTGGCTTGGGAATGAGAATAAATACTGTTGACAGAACGTGGAATCAGGGAACTTTTGAAGGTACCGGAATTACCACAGATTTAGCTTTGCAAGGTCCTGGATTATTTATTCTTGAAAACAATGGTGAAAGATATTTCACCAGAGCTGGTGCATTTATATTTGATGCTGATGGCAGATTGGTTAATTCACAAAACGGTGCTATTGTTCAGGGTAAAGTTGCAAATAAAGAAGGAATTATTCCTCCGGGAAACTATCTTGAAGATATTCAGATTGATTCTTATATGAGATTGCCCGCTGTAGCTACTTCAAGAATTTCCTGGGGTGGTAACCTGAATAGTGCTTCGTCATTAACTCGTTCTGAAAATTATCTGCAGACTGGAAATATCAACTCAGCTCTTGCAGTTGGTGAATCTGTAACCGATCAAAACATTATTTATGATGAAAATGGAAATAAATATACTTTCTCAGTTAAATACACTAAGACTGCTGATAATACTTACGATATGGAATATCAATTAAAAGATTCTGATGGTAATACAGTCGTTGGTCCGACAACTCTACCAGTTGTATTCGATCCCGGAACAGGTCAGCTATTAACAGTAAATGGTAATCCACCAGCAGCAATTCAAATTCAGGATGTTAGTTTAGGCATCAATTTCAATTTTGATATGACTCAGATTACTCAAAATAATTCAACTTCTACAATTGCATCAACAGTTGACTCAAACAGACAACCAACAATTATCACTGGTTCTGTTACTATATTTGATTCATTAGGTAATGCTCATATTTTAACTTTAAAGTACACAAAAGTTGATAACAATAGCTGGAAATGGACTGCTTCAGTTCCTGATAGTGCTGGAGGTTTAAGTGGAAATACAGGAAGCATTTCCTTTAACCCGGATGGTTCTGTGAATACAATTATTCCAAATCCTCCAGTATTGACATTTACTCCAAATGGTGGTGCAAGTGCACAAAACATAATCTTAAATTTCGGTGAAAACTTCAGTGGAATTACGCAGACTTCAGCTAATTCAGTTTTGTCTGCATTGAGTCAGGATGGTTCGGCAGCAGCAACTTTGTCCAATCTTAGTATTGATAAATATGGTTTCATTGTTGGAGTATTCAGCAATGGTCAATCAAGAAAATTAGCACAAATAATGGTTGCAACTTTCCCAAATCTTAATGGTCTGTTAAGTGTTGGAGAAAATTTATACTCATTGAGTGCAAATACCGGTGATCCTTTAATTGGTGAGCCTGGTGAATCAACAGGAACTACTATTCAATCTGGTGCTTTGGAACAATCTAATGTCGATTTGTCGGAAGAATTCACAAGGATGATAGTATCACAACGTGGATTCCAGGCAAGCGCAAGAGTAGTTACTGTATCTGATAATTTATTGCAGGAAATCACAAACCTTGTAAGATAATTCCTTCCTTAGCCCTCAAAATGGGGAGTCTCTTAGTTGAGGCTCCCTTTTTTATTTTTAACCAACTGTTTAATAATAACCACTTATAATTATTATAATCTGAAATTCGTTACTTATAAATGATAAATTTTGATGGCATAACGATTGCAAATTATTTATAAAACTCTTTTTAAGGATAATTATAAAAAATTAACATAGAGTCGATAATGAAATCCAAAATTTTAATTATAGGATTACCACTTTATATAGTTCAATTGGTTTTGGTTTATTTTATCACTGCTAACATATTACTTTCCCAAAATAACCATTCAGAAAACAAATCAGAACGCAGAGAAGAAGTTAAATCCGAAGCATTAAACTCTGATAATAATAATGAAGAAAAGAAAAGCGAACAATCTGAGAAGAAAGAACAAGCAAAATCTTCCGGAAAATCTGTAGGGGAATTTCTTTTTACACTTGATGATGTAATTTGTAACCCAGCCGAATCTAATGGTAAAGTATTGGTACTTACAAGTATTGGCTTTGATATGAATAATGCAGAATCTAAAAAAATTATGGAAGAAAAAACTGTGATATTGAAAGATGTTGTTATTAGCAGCATAGCCAGAAAAACAGTAAGCGAATTAAATAATGTTGCTAAAAGAGATTCTCTTAAAGCACAAATAGTGCAAAATATCGAATCAAAAATTCCAAATGTTAAAATAAACGATCTTTATTTCAGCAAATTTATCATTCAATAAAAGAGAGAATTAAAAATTATGGCAGAAGTATTATCACAACAAGATATAGATGATATTCTCAAAGGCGGCGGTAACTTTAATGATGTTAAAACAAATGAAAAAGAAGTACTACCTTATGATTTTCGTTTGCCGAACAGAATATCTAAATCTCAATTAAGAACTATTAGAAATATTAGTGAAAATTTTGCTGAAAGTTTTGGTTCTTATTTGATGACAACTCTGCAAACAGTGGTTAATATAAGAGTAAATACTGTAGATCAGATTTATTATTCTGAATACGTGCTATCAGTTCCTGATCCGGCTGTACTTTATGCTTTTACAATTAAAGGTACAGACATCAGATTAGTGCTTGAACTTAACGTTGACTTTGCTTTAGCTCTTGTGGATAGACTTCTTGGTGGAAATGGTAACAGTATGAAACCTCAGAAGGTAATTACTCAGATAGAACAAAAAGTACTATCAAATGTCATCGAAAAAATTATGTTCGATCTTAAGAAAGCTTGGATGGTGGTAGATAATTTTGAATTCAAACTTGATAGTTTTGAAACTGATATAGATTTTGTTCAATTATCTTCATCAAACGAATCAGTGCTTCTTATCTCATTCGAAATTTCTATCGGAGATCAAGCATATCTAATGAATTTATGCTTTACTACTTTTGCTTTTGATCCGATTCTCTCTAAGCTTTCATCAAAAAAAGTAAGCAACATTAAAAATTCAAAATATTATGGTATGTCTGCTGCTGAAGTAATCAAACTTCAACTTTCAGAAGTTGAATTACCGGTTGTCGTTGAACTTGGTGAAACACAAATTACATTTCAGGAGCTGATTGACTTAAAAATCGGTGATATAATTGTTCTGGACAATAAGATTCACAATGAACTCAAAGTCAGTGTAAATGATAAACTTTCGTATTATGCTCATCCTGGCATAGTAAATAATCATAAAGCTATAAGAATAACAAAAAATTTATTAACAAATATTTCAATGTGAGGAAATACTATGGATAATCCATTAGATAATCAGAATCTAAATCAATTTCAGTCCCCAGATATGAATAAAAAGTCTGCCTCTACTGCTGATTTTCCGTCTTTCGACGAAAGTCAGTTCAGTGGAAGTTCAGAAATAGATGAGAAAATAAACTTCTTAAAAGATTTGAAACTGAATGTATATATCGAATTAGGCAGAACATTTATGCAAATTAAAGACATACTTGAACTGGAAAGAGGTTATGTTATTGAGCTTGATAAATTAGCAAGTGAGCCAGTAGATATTTACGTGAACAATAAAAAAATTGCAGAAGGCGAAGTTGTGGTAATTGATAAACATTTCGGCGTTAAGATTGTTTCTCTCACAGAGCCAAAAAATACCTTGAAGGGATTGATATAATGAGTTTGTTTGATATAATCAAACTCATCTTTCCGCTTCTTCTTATAATTGGTCTTTTATCTGGACTCCTTCTTTTGGTAAAAAAGATTCAATTTAATGGAAGCAGAATAATTCAATCAAATATTAAAGTTGTTCATACTTTAATGCTTATGCCTAAGAAATATATGAGTTTTGTAAAGATTAATGACAGAATAATTGTATTAGGTATTAGCGATCATAACATTACTTTAATAAAAGAATTAAATGCCAATGAACTTGAAATAAATGAGTCAAACAATACCTCAGGTTCAAGCTTTAGCGATCATTTAAAGAGTTTGATTAAAAGATGAAAAAAAATTTTTTGATTTCGGCTTTATCTCTTTTTTTAATTTTTGCTTCGACTAGTTTTGCACAAACAACCCAAAGTTTATCTTTTCCAGTTCCAAAACTAAATGTTGATATTGGCACTTCTCAGAGCGGTCAGGATGTAGCTGTTACATTACAGATTTTACTTTTAATGACAATCCTTGCTCTTGCACCATCAATTATTATAATGACAACATCTTATCTGAGAATAATTATTGTTTTTCATTTTCTTAAAAGTGCACTCGGAACTCAGCAAATGCCACCGGGGCAGTTATTATCCGGTATAGCTTTATTTATTACTTTCTTTGTAATGGCTCCAACCTGGAACGAGGTAAATGAAAAAGCATTAAAACCTTTGATGGATAAAAACATATCCGTTGAAGAAGCTTATGATAAGGGGATTGAACCAATCAGAAATTTTATGTTTAAGCACGTTAGAAATGAAGACCTTGAACTTTTTATTTCTATGGCTAATATGGAAAGGCCAAACTCAAGAAATGAATTACCAACTTATATTATTGTTCCCGCTTTTGCTCTTAGTGAGTTAAGAACTGGATTTATAATCGGATTTTTCTTGTTTATTCCTTTTTTAATGGTGGATTTAATTATTTCCAGTATTCTTATGTCAATGGGAATGATGATGCTTCCACCAATGTTAGTTTCATTGCCTTTCAAAATATTACTTTTTGTACTAGTTGATGGATGGAATTTAATAGTAGGTTCAATAGTAAGGAGTATCATACAATGACCGAACAAATAGTAATTGACCTTTTATCAGAAGCATTTTATGGCGCTTTTTATATCTTATTGCCAATTCTGGGAGTAGCTTTAGTGGTTGGTATTTTAGTCTCAATCTTTCAGGCAGCGACTTCTATTCAAGAAATGACATTAACTTTTATTCCTAAAATTTTAGTTACTGCAATAACAGTAATTCTTATTATACCATTTGCCCTGGACATTATGATTCCACTAACTAAAAAATATTTCACAATATTTATCACATTGATTAAGTAAATGATAAACATAGCTGATTTCATTTTATTGTTATTAGTATTTCTAAGAATTTCCTCAGCGATAATTGTTGCACCATTTCTTGGGAGCAGAGGAATTCCGGTTACTATAAAACTTTTTTTATCTTTAGTAATCAGCTATATAATTTACCTTTCTCTTGATAAAAACCTTATCCCTCCGATTGAAGCAAATTGGACTCTTTTTGTGTTTGCAGTAAAAGAAATAATTGCAGGCTTAATAATAGGCTTTATGCTTCAGTTTGTGTTTTTTGCGGTGAATTATGCCGGAACACTTATAGGATTTGATATGATGCTAAATATGGCAGAAGTTTTTAATCCAAATGAAGATGTTCAATCAAATATTATTGGTGAAATGTTGTATTACGGAGCTTTGATTATTTTTATTCTGATTAATGGACATCACTATCTGATTCAATCATTAAATTACTCTTACAAAGTAATTCAGGTTGGAAATTTTATAATTTCTGAGCCATTGCATATATATCTTGTGAAACTAACTGCAAGTGTATTCGTGCTTGCAATAAAAATTGCTTCTCCTGTGCTGGTTTCATTTTTTCTTGTTCATATCGCAGAAGGAATCATAGCACGAATGATTCCTCAAATGCAGGTATTTTTTGTAACTCAACCACTTAAACTGGGACTTGGAATATTTCTAATTCTATTAACATTACCGCTTTACATATATATGATAAAGAATCTGCTTATTGAGTATGAAAAAAGACTTTATATTCTAATAAATACTATGGGTGCATAAATGGCAGAGCATCAAGGACAGGAAAAAACTGAACAACCGACACAGAAAAAATTAGATGACTCACGTAGAGAAGGAATGGTTGCTAAAAGTATGGAAGTTAATTCTTTACTTATTGTATTTGCTGGTATTGTTACGATCTTTTTATTTCAGTCTTCTATTGCAAAAAACTTTACTTCCTTTTCGGTTAATATTTTTGGTGCCCTTGATGTCTTGCCTAAAAGACTTGGAATGATTCAAAGTTATTTTATTGATTGGTATTGGTTTTTTCTTGCTGTGATTGCTCCTGTTTTAGTGGCAGTTTTTTTTATTTCTTTAGCTTCAAATATTTCACAGGTCGGATTAAAAATCTCTCCAAAAGCTCTTGAGCCAAAGTTTAATAAACTTAATCCTTTGAATGGAATAAAAAGAATTCTGTCTACGAGGTCATTGGTTGAACTTGTTAAGACATTACTAAAATTCTTTCTAATATCTTTATTCACATATGTGGTTCTAAAAGATTTTTTTAATTCAGCTACAATTTTAGAGAACAGCGATATTGCAGATATAATGACTTTTATGATTGATTCTGCATTCTCTCTTATGTGGAAATTTGCAATACTTTACACACTAATTGCAGCAGCAGATTTTGCTTATCAGAAATTTAAATTCAAAAAAGATATGATGATGACCAAAGAAGAAGTGAAAGAAGAAATGAAGCAAACCGAAGGTGATCCGATAGTCAAATCAAGAATTAAAAGAATGCAACTTCAGTCTGCCAAAAATAGAATGATGAAGGAATTACCAACTGCCGATGTTGTGATTACTAACCCCACTCACTATGCTGTTGCATTAAGATATGATATGCTAAAAAAGAATGCTCCTGAAGTAATTGCAAAAGGCGTTGATGAACTTGCCCAGAGAATAAAAAAAGTAGCTGCTGAACATAATATACCTATTCACGAGGACCGAGAGTTAGCAAGGGCGTTATATAAAATGTGTAATATTGGCGACACAATTCCGCAACAATTATTTAAAGCTGTTGCACAAGTTCTTGCTTATATCTACAACCTGAAAAAGAATAAAAAGAAAAATTATTAGCTATGAAACTATTTAATCAAAATACTGATATGTTGCTTGCCTTTGGATTACTTTTAATCCTTGGCTTGATGATAATTCCACTACCAGCAGGGCTATTGGATTTTTTTCTAGCTTTAAGCATTACTTTATCAGTCTTAATCTTAGTTGTTTCTCTTTTTATTAAATCTCCATTAGATTTATCTGTATTTCCGGGATTATTACTTATTTCAACTTTATTCAGATTATCATTAAACATAAGTTCCACAAGGTTAATCCTGATTGATGGCTATGCCGGAAAAGTAATTGAAACTTTTGGTTCTTTTGTTGTAAGGGGGGATTATGTAGTTGGATTTATAGTTTTCATTATTCTTGTAATAATTCAATTCATTGTAATTGTAAAAGGTTCTGGTAGAATTTCTGAAGTCGCTGCTCGTTTTACTTTAGACGCAATGCCTGGAAAACAAATGGCTATAGATGCTGACTTAAATACAGGTTTAATTAATGAAGATGAGGCAAAGAAAAGAAGGGAAAACATTTCCCGAGAAGCGGAATTTTATGGTGCTATGGATGGAGCAAGTAAATTTGTTAAAGGTGATGCAATTGCTGGTTTAATTATAACAGCAATAAATATTATTGGTGGTTTTATTATCGGAGTCGGACAAAGGGGTCTTCCTGTTGTTGATTCACTTCAGCAATATACAATTCTTACAATTGGTGATGGATTAGTTTCTCAGATCCCAGCTTTATTAATATCAACAGCAGCGGGATTTGTTGTAACAAGAGATGCCTCGGGAGTTTCTTTAGACTCTAAATTTAAATTACAATTACTATCTAATTACAGAGTTTTAGCTATTGTTGCTCTGACGGTTGTTATTTTTGGATTGCTTCCCGGAATGCCAACTTTACCGTTTTTAATTCTTGGTGTTTCTTTGGGAATAAGCTCACTCTTAAAGAGAAAAGAAGTTCAGGAGGCTGCTCAAGCTATAACTGAAGAAAAGATTTCTCAACCAATTCCTGAAGAAACTGTTGAACAATATCTTCAGGTTGACCCGATAGAAATTGAGATTGGCTATGGTCTCATCTCTCTTGTTGATGAAAATCAAGGAGGAAATTTATTTCAAAAAATTGCTTCAATAAGAAAATTTATTGCTTTAGAATATGGAGTTCTAATACCACCAGTAAGAGTAAGGGATAATCTTCAACTTAATCCCAATCAATATGTGTTTAAGATTAAAGGTAATATTGTTTCGAATGATGAAATTTTCCCGGACAGATATCTTGCTATGAATCCTGGTGGAATCTCGGAGTCTTTGCAGGGAATACTGACTAAAGACCCTGCCTTCGGATTAGAAAGTTACTGGATAACAAGCGAAGAAAAAGATAGAGCTGAAATGCTGGGCTATACAGTTGTTGATTCTATTTCTGTTCTTTCAACAAATTTGCAGGAAACATTAAAGAAAAATTTTGACAAAATATTAACTCGTCAGGCAGTAAAACAGTTACTGGATAACTTAAAGAAAGAATATCCTGCAGTTGTAGAAGAAATTCAACCTGATAATCTGCCTCTCGGTACTATACAGAAAATTTTACAGAATCTGCTGAAGGAATTTATCCCGATTAAAGATCTGGTTCAGATAATTGAGTCATTGATTGACTATTCCAAGGTAACTAAAAATATTGATGTTTTAACTGAATATGTCAGACACTCATTGGGCAATACGATTGCAAATATTTATAAAGATTCAAACGGAATTATCCACGCTGCATCAATCGGGCAAGGCTTAGAACAATTTATTACAAGATCTTTACAAAATCAGAAAGAGTCTGTTCAGACTTTAGGCCTTACTCCTCAGATGCTTGCTGACATTAAGTCTTCTCTAGAAAGCATTTATGAGAAATTTAATTCTTTGGGATATCAGCCGGTTCTGATTACCTCTGCTACCATCAGACCATATTTTTATAGACTGATAAACAGTTCATTCCCTGATTTTGCTGTATTATCCTTTACTGAATTACCTTCAAATATTGAAATTGAATTTATTGATAATCTGGAGCTGACAAATGCAAATTAAAAAATATACTGCTGCTACTCTGCGCGAAGCTACAAATATGATGAAAGAAGAATTAGGTTCTGATGCAGTAATTTTAAGTACCAGAGTCATTGAAAAAAATCAGAAAAAATTTTACGAGCTAACAGCCGGTATAGAAAAGTTTATTGAGCCGAAACAACCTATCGAACCTAATAAATTATCTTTTCTTGAAGAATTAGCTAAAGTTTCTAAAGAACTTTCAATTGAGAAGAATGAAAAAGTCAATCAAAGAAAATTAAAGGAAACTTACAAACAACCAGAAACATTAAAAACTAAAAAGTCACCTTCAAAATCAATAGATGAAGCATTAAAAAAAGTCGTTTATAACTTAAAGGATAAAGAAGTTCAAAAAAATGTTATTGTTTCAATTATGGAACAAATGAAGAAATATAAAAACTTCCTTCAATATGACAATGTAGATAATTATGCCAAGATGTGTTTAAGTAGCATGATTCTTACAAAGAATTTTGATATTAAACCTTCTCAAAAGAAAATAGTTGCATTGATCGGCTCTACAGGTGTTGGAAAAACTACAACGATTGCAAAACTGGCATTAATAGCCAAAATGATTCATAAACTTAATGTTGGATTAATTTCCATTGATACATTCAGACTTGGTGCTATAGACCAGCTTCAAAGTTTTGCTGATGTAAGTCAGATAGATTTACTTGTTGCTTACACTCCTGATGAAATGCCGTCCCTGATAAAAAGGTTTTCTAAAAAAGATATTATTTTTATTGATACTGTTGGAAGATCTCAAAACAGGACTGAACAGCTGAAACAAAACTTGGAATTTCTTAACCAGGTTAATATTGATGAAACATTACTGGTTATTAGCTCAACATCGTCCTATAGAACTATTCTTGATACGGTTAATAAGTTCAGAGTTTTTAATTATAATGGACTTATTTTCACAAAAACAGATGAAGCGCCGGTTTTAGGAAATATAATAAATATAATAACCAAAACTGGTGTTCCGGTTTCTTTTATAACCAATGGTCAGGTTATACCTGATGATATTGTAGCAGCGGATTCGGAAAATCTTTCGGATTTGATTTATAATGGTAATTTATGATCTCAGGTCAGTTAAGAAGAGTAATCGAGTTTCAGGATAATCTTACACCTAATGACATTTCAGACAAGTCCAATATCTTATCTTTTATTTCAGGTAAGGGTGGGACTGGTAAAACAGTTTTATCTTTGCTTACAGCTATAACTCTTGCTAAGAATAATAAAGTTTTATTGATTGATCTGGACATAGGCTTCCCAAACCTTAATATTCTATTGAATGAAAATTCTAAAAAATCACTCGATGACTTTTGTTTCAGGAATGAAGATCTAAGCAGCGCAATAACTGAGTTTGATAAAAATCTTCACATAATTTTTGGGTTATCAGAAAATCCTATCAGACTCAACTCCACAAAACATATCCTAAAAAGTCTAATATCAGAAATAAAAAAACTAAGTAACCAATATGATTATGTTATTTTAGATACTGGCGCCGGCATCGATGAATTCAAATTATGGATATTAAAGAATTCCAAAATGAAAATGATTGTTACTAATGATGATCCTGCTTCAATTATGGATGCTTATGCGCTTATTAAAATTTATGAGCATTCGGAAGAGCCATCCCGTTTCTTCTTAATAATTAATAAGTGTCAAAATCAACAAGAGGGATTGGAAAGCTTCCTTAAACTGAACAAAGCTGTAAATAGCTTCCTAAAGAGTAAAGTAGAGTTATTAGTTGTAATTCCTGAAAAAACCGAATTAAAAACAGCAGTTAATAATCAGAATATTTTTGAATTCCTAGACTTTACATCAGATTTCTTTTCATTGCTTCAGGCATCTTTAATAAAATTAAATAAATTTATTCAATTGCGTAATATTAACCACTCTTCCGGATTGTAGTTCTTAAAAAGCCCCTAAAAAGTTTCAAAATTCTTCAAAATCAGCCTTTTAATTATAACTTCTTTGGTATGTCATTTGAAAAAATAAAGCAGGAGGAAATATGAATAAATTAGTATTAAATATCGGTCTGTTAGTCTTCTGCTTCTCAATTATATTTTTTAGTCAGAGACAATTACCTGTAACAGAAATTCTTCTTAAATCATTAGTCATTTTCATTATTACTACTGTAGTGCTGTCAATAGGTGCATATATTCTTGTTAAGTCCGTTGAAAGTAATGATGATAAAAAACAAAACGAGAATACAACAATATTGGGAAATAATAATGAGTAACTCAGAATTGTGGAGGGAATATAAATTAGCTCCTACTCCCGCATTAAAAAGGGAAATAATCATAAGGTACATAAACCTTGTACATTATGTGATTAGAAAATCCCATTTATCTAAAAATAATATTTTGGATGAAAGAGACTTCTTCCAGTTTGGAATTGAAGGGCTAAGTGAAGCTGTGGACAGATTCGATCCGGATTATGGAACCAAATTCGAAACCTATGCAATACAGAGAATTAAAGGAAAGATTATTGATGAGCTAAGAAAAATTCAATCTAAACTTAAATTAAATGAAGAAGAAAATAAAGCTTCTCATTATCCACAAAATGTTTCAATAAATAACCAGATTGAAGATGAAGATGGAGGTTATCAACTCTCAGAAGTTATTGCAGATGAACAAAATACTCAGTTAGACGAAGTTGAAAATAATGAAATGAAAGAATTATTAGTTAAAGCATTAAAACAATTGAATGAAAGAGACAGATTGATTATTTCACTTTATTACTATGAAAATCTCAGTTATCAGGAAATTGCTGAATTGATGAAAATTACTGTTTCCCGCGTTTCGCAAATTCATACTAAAATAATTAACAATCTTAAATCAAAACTTTTAGTTTACAATGAATGATTTAGTTACAGATTTAACTGCCAAAAGAGAACTTGGAAATAAACTCCTTTCAGGAATAAGAAACCTTCCGCCAGTTCCTTTCTTAATGTTAGAAGTATCCAAAATGCTTGAAAATCCACGCGTAGGTGCATCAGATTTAAGTAAAGTGGTAAGTAAAGATCAGGCAATGGTTGCAAAAATATTAACAGTAGCAAATTCGCCTCTTTATGGTTTACCAAGAAGAGTTTCGACTTTGGAGTTTGCAATTGTTATACTTGGTTTTGACCAGATAAAAAATATAATCGTTGCTTTTTCTATGATGGATGCTTTCAGAACAATTGATGAACGCAACTGGAATAAGAGAGCTTATTGGTTCCATTCAATTATGACTGCGGTTGCAGCAAAAAGAATAGCTGATGACCTTGGTTACAGAAAATCAGGGGAAGCTTTTACCGTTGGTTTACTTCACGATTTAGGTATAACTGTAATTCATAAATACTTTAATAATAAATTCCACGAGATTGTTGCTCTTGTGGAGAATCAGAAAATGAGCTACTTATCTGCAGAAGAAAAAGTGATGAAGTTATCTCATCAGGAAATTGGAAAATTTCTTATTGAGAAATGGAATTTACCTGAAAGTATCGGAGATGGAATTTTATATCATCATACTCCTTCATTAGCAACGGACAACAGGGAATTAGCTGCTATTGTTCATCTCGCTGATTGTATGACTCAAAGATTTTTAATCGGAGATTTTGAATGGGATGAAAATTTAATGCTGGATATTGGAGTGATAAACATTCTTAATCTCGGAGATTTACAATACCTGGAAAATTTTATAGATAGTTACAAAGATCTTTTTCAGGCACAATTTGATTCACTTATTTTTTAGGGATATATATGTTAAATACAGAACTTACATTACAGCAAAAAAGAGAAAGAACACTTAAAATCATTAACAATGTTTTTAACTTAAATGTGATTCCAAAAGTTGTATTTGAGTTAATAAAAGCTTTGGATAATCCGAGAACTAATGCAATGGAATTAAATAAGCTTGTAAGTCACGATCAGGCCTTGATAACTAAAATCTTAACTGTTGCAAATTCTCCGATGTATGGTTTGCAGAGAAAAGTAACCACCATTGACTTTGCAATTTTGGTAATTGGATTTAAGGAATTAAAAAACATTGTCGCTGCTATCTCTATTTCAGATGCCTTAAGAAATAAAACTGATAAATATTTATCTCAAAAAGACTTTTTGTTGCATTGCTATCTTGTAGGATCTGCAGCAAAAAAAATCGCTAAAGATATTGGGCTTCAAAACAGTGGTGAAGCATTTATATGTGGATTTTTGCACGATATCGGACTTTCAATCATTCACAGATATATGCACTCAAGTTTTGTAAGGGTTGTTGACCTGATCCAAACACAAAGACTAACTCTCAGAGAAGCTGAATTAGAAGTCAATGGAATTACTCACGAAGAAGTTGGAAGTATTCTCTTAGAAAAATGGAATTTCCCAAACGAAATCTCTGAGCCGATTCTGTATCATCATTATCCATCTCAATCTCAGTCAAGTCCTACAATGTCTTCAATTATAAACTTAGCAGATTTTATGACGGAGTCATTGAAAATTGGTGAATTATACATTGACAGAGGTGTAAGATTAGATGAATTGACTTTAAGCAAATTTAAGTTCGACAAAGAACTTGATGCAGAAAAATTCTCAAGTAATTACAAAGATTTATTCTGGGAACAAATGGATTTCGTGAGGTTTTTAAGTTGAGAGTAATTAAACAAAATAAAAAGCAATATTATCCTTTTACTCTTTCATTACCGATTTTAGATCGTGATGAATTAGTAAAACAAACTGGCAAAACTCTTAAGGATAATGCGAAGAATATGTTTTCCGATGATTACAACACAGTTATTTCCTTAGAAAATATTTTAAACTATTCGGAAAAAATTCTTTCGCTTAAAAATTCTTTCGACGTTTTAAAGGAATTTAATAACTCAGTTGCATCATTAAAGTATTTCTTTTCTCCGGAAATATTTATCCTAAATGAAAAAACTTCAAATTTATTAGCTATAAATTCTAACTGCGATCCCGTTATTTCGCTGTTTATAAAGAAAAGTGTAAATAGTGGAATAATTGAATGGATAGCAGAATCAAAACAACCACAAATAATTCTTAATGAAATTGACTCAGGTTATGAAAACTGCTTAATTATTCCTTTATATAGTCAGTCAAAGTTTAAAGCTGTTTTCTTTTCTTATACAAGATTATCTCAGAATGATGTGAACCGAAAAGAAGTAAGATATCTTCTTGCAATGCTAAATTTTACTTTTCAGAGAATACAAAATGATCTTAATAGATTAGAATTAAATAACGCATATTCGCATTTACAAACACTCCAATCAAAATTAGAAAATGATTTCAGATTTGCTGCTCTGGGTGAACTTACATATAGAAGTTTGGAAGAAATTGCCTCGCCGATTCAGGTAATTTTAACTTACACCGACTTAATTAGACAAGAGATTCCAAACTCACAGGATGCAAATCTGGATATTATTAAAAATAAAATTTACGATATCAAACAAATTCTGGATAGATTGGTAAAATTTATAAATCTTAACAACTCAAACCCGAAAATCAGTCCTTGTTCGGTAAATGAAAGCATAATTGAGTTTAATAAATTAATTGAACCAGCTCTTCTCGCTGAAAACTGCGAAATGGTTCTTGATCTTGAAGAAAATATTCCGTCTGTACTTAGTTGTACAAACTACCTAAATCAAATTCTGATAAATGGATTTAGTTTGATAAATCCTCTTACAGAAAATAATGGAGGAATAATAATTCAGTCCAGATATTCAAAACAAAGTATTACTGTCAAAATGATTTTCACAAAATCAATTGATATTGATGATATAAAAGAAAATCAAATCGGCATAAATATTCTGAAATCACTGATGGAAAAACACGAAGGAGAATTTCTTATTGACTCAAAAAATTCTTCAGGCAGTACTTTAATATTTTCTTTCCCATTGATAAGAAAGGTCAGAGCATGATTGATATTATTTTAATTATTATCGGTTCTCTGTCAATGCTATTAGCAATAATAGGTTCGGTTTATCTCAACAAATCAAATTCTGAATTATCAGAAAAGGAAGTAAAAGCAATTCAGATGTTGCGGGAGGAAAAGTTATTATCAAATAGGAAATCTTTCAGAAAGAAAAAATCTTTCCCCTCAAACATTGGATGTTTAAATAATCAGGATCAGAATTTCATTTGTAAGACTGCCAGGGAAAAGAAATTATCAGTCGGAGAATTATTACTGGCAGCCAGAATTAATTCTTTAAAGTAAGGTAGAAAAATGATAAAAGGTATCTATCAGGCAGCAAGAAGTTTGAATAATCATACCAGAAATCTTGAAAGAATTTCAAATAATCTTGCAAACATTAATACAGTCGGATTTAAAAGAGAAGGAATGTTCGTTGAAGTTCTTAATCAGTATGGAAACTCAGAAATAAGAACTCCAATTGATTTAAGACAAGGTAACCTATCCCAAACAGGAAATCCACTGAATCTTGCAATTGCTGGTGAAGGATATTTTGTTTGTCAATCAAATGAGCAATATGAATTAACAAGAAATGGTAGTTTTCTGATTTCTGATGATGGATTCCTGATTGATCAGGCAGGGCGAAGAGTTTTAGGAAAAAATGGAGAAATCAATCTGCTCAATTATACTATAAATAAGGATCAAGCTCTTACTATAAATGAAAATGGTGAAATAAGAATAGGTGAAGAAATTGTTGATACACTATTGATTGCCCGAAATGATGAAAAACTAAATCAATTAGGAAATATGGGTTTGAAATATGATGATTTATCAGAGATACAGACCGATAATTCAGAAAATGGGTACAGAATTATGCAAGGTTATCTGGAAGAATCAAACGTTAATCCTATCGAAGAAATGGAACTTATGATAAGAATTTCTAAAGATTATGAAGCTTCTTACAGGATCGTTCAATCGTTGGATGATTCAATTCAAAAAGCAAATGAAATTGGAAAAGTTTAGGAGTAAAATTATGAGTACAAGAGCCTTAAGAACAGCAGCCTCAGGTATGTACGCACAGCAATTAAATATTGAAGTAATTGCTAATAACATTGCCAATATGAACACCACAGGCTTTAAGCGTAATAAACCTGAATTTCAGGATCTTATGTATCAGCGTGTTTCGGTTAATCCGATAAATTCATCCGCTCCCGGAATAAGAGAAGTAGGAACTGAAAATGTAAGTATTGGAAATGGTGTAAAACCTAGTTCATCTCAGAAAATATTTGAACAGGGAAGTTTAGTCCAGACAAATAACTTATTTGATATTGCCATTAATGGTGAAGGTTTCTTCCAGGTGAGAAGACCTGATGGAACTTTTGCATATACAAGAGATGGTTCGTTTAAGCTTAATGCTGACGGTGTTCTTGTTAACAGCAGTGGATTAGCTCTCTATCCTGATATTCAATTAACTGATGGAGCAATTGGGTTAAACATCTCTCCTGATGGAGTTATTGATATTATTCAGGGTGATGGTTCCAGTATTGGAACTGTAAATATTCAGTTGGTAAAATTTGTTAATCCTGCTGGATTAAACCCAATAGGAAATAATTTATATACTGAAACCGCGGCTAGTGGTGCTCCGATTTTCGGAAATCCCGGAACAGATGGTTTTGGAGAAATCCAACAAGGATATCTTGAGTCTTCTAATGTTGATGTGGTAGAGGAAATGATTAGTATGATTACAGCTCAGCGTGCTTATGAAATAAATAGTAAGACAGTTAAAACAGTAGAAGAAATGATGACAATGGCTAATAATTTAAAACGTGGTTAATTAAATGATAATTCTTTTATTAACGCTAATTTTTAATACTTTCATATTCTCACAGAATAATGAAGATCAGATTCAGAAATATCTGAATTCGCATTTTTCTGGGTATGATAAAGTTGAGTATCAGTTGATTAGTAAAATGAATATTAACGATATCAAAATTGATGCTTCCAGAACTCTTATTCAAAAATCTGATATAGTCTATTTGCCTGTGATAATAAAAGATGATAGAAATAGTAATTCGGTTATTCGCCTGAAGATAAAATTATTAAAAAATGTTTTGACTGCTAAAACAGATATACCATTTAATAAATCATTAGGTGAAAATGACTTTAATTATCAGTTGAAAGATGTAACTAAGCTCAGAGGAACTTTGGTAGATAAAGAAATAGAATTAACTAATTATAAAACCAAATTCAGCTTAAGAAAAGATGATGTTCTGGTTTTGGAAAGTATTGAAGAAATACCGGCAGTAAAGTCTGGAGAAAAATTGGTGTTAGAAGTTCAGAAAGGCTCTGTAAAAATTACTTATGAATGTGTTGCCAGACAGAATGGAAGAATTGGAGAAATTATTGATGTTCTGGCTGCAAATAATGAACTAATAAAAGCAAAAGTAATAAGTTCACAAAAAGTATTAGTCGAGTAGATTATGAAAAAAGTATTTTTAATCATTGCAATATTATCAATATCAATCTGGTCACAGGAAATGAGGAAAAATGCTAATTATTCTCTCTTTTCAGACCAGAAAGCAACAAGGGTTGGAGATGCAATTACAATAATTGTTGTGGAATCTTCTATTGCAACAAATAATGCAGAAACAAAAAGCGGCAGGCAAACAGATATGTCGCTTAATTTCTCAGGTTCACTAAAAGGAACACCAATTCCCGGTGGTGACGCAAGCGTTGGAAATGGAAATGACTTCAAAGGCTCTGGTTCAACTAAGACTTCTGGTGTAATTCAAACTAAGATAAGTGCAACGATTGATTCTGTATTAGCTAATGGTAATCTACTAATAAGCGGAAGTAAAAAAATTGTAATCAACGATGAAGAACAGTTGATATCAATAAGAGGAATCGTGCGAACTTCAGATGTTCGCTCAGACAATTCAGTTCTTTCATATAATATTTCAAATGCAGAAATCACTTTTGAAGGTAGTGGAATTGTCAGCGGAGCTCAAACTCCGGGCTTATTAACCCGCTTTTTTAGATTTTTATTCTAGGTGTCAAAATGAAAAAAATATTTTTAACACTGGTAATTGTTTTTGGTCTTAGCAATCTCAGTTTTTCGCAAAGAATAAAAGACATTGCTTACTTGAATAGTGAGCATACTGAACAGGTAATTGGTTATGGAATTGTAGTCGGATTAGCCGGGACAGGTGATAGTTATAGAACGCAGTTTACAATGCAATCAATCACCAGTATGTTAAAACGATTTGGTATTACTGTCCCACAAACTGATGTAAGAACAAGAAATGTTGCTGCTGTTATGGTTACTGCAAATCTGCAGCACAACTTTAAGCCAGGTTTCAAATTTGATGTAATAGTTTCTTCTTTAGGAGACGCATCAAGTTTGTTAGGTGGAACATTACTAATGACTCCACTTTCAGCAATGGATGGAGAAGTTTACGCTTTTGCTCAAGGGCCTATTTCAATAGGTGGATATGACTTTAATACCTATACGGGAAACAGAATAGCAAAAAATCACGCATTGACTGGAAGAGTACCTTTGGGTGGTGTCCTTAAAAATGAAATTCCTCAAAATACTGTTACAAACAATCAACTTAGTTTATTCTTGAAGATGCCGGATATAACAACATCCAATAATATTATGAAAACAATCAATACACGATTTGGTGATAATATAGCTACTGCTGTTGATGCATCTGAAATTAAGGTCAGAGTTCCCGGAGATAGGAGTAATGATGTAATTGGATTTTTGTCTGAATTGGAATCTCTGCCGGTTGAGACTGACTATGTTGCCAAAGTTATTCTTAATGAAAGAACTGGTACAATTGTCTCAGGTAATAATGTTCAGATTAAACCAGTAAGTATTACTCACGGCAGTTTGAATATAACAATAAGAAATTATCCAATTGTTTCTCAACCGGGAGCATTCTCCAGTGGAACAACTGCAATCGTAAATAATGCTATTCCTTATGTAAGTCAGGATTCAACCAATTCTGTAGCAATTCAGGGAGCAACGAATGTTCAGGAAGTTGCTGCAGCACTTAATTCGCTTAAAGTTTCTCCAAAAGATATAATTGCAATATTCCAGGCACTTAAAGAAGCTGGTGCTCTGGTAGCTGAACTAGTAATTATGTGATTATTATGAACGGAATTGAATTAAAAATATCTAATCCTCAAAAACACTTTACTGAAGTAAGTGTTAACTCAGTTAAAACTGAAGCCGAAAAGAAAAAATTAGCTGAAGCTTCAAAACAATTTGAGAGTTTACTTACTTCTATGATGCTTAAAAGTATGAGTCAGACAACAGAAGGTATGTTCGGAAGTGAGGGTTACGGCGGGGATTCTTTTGAATCAATCTTCCAGTTTGAAATAGCAAACAAAATGGCTGAAGGCAAAGGATTGGGTATTGCAAATATGATTTACAAAAAACTAACTGGTGAAGATTTGCCTAATGATTTGAGCTTGCGAGAGATTAGAATAAGACCAACAAGTCAAAGATTTAACTTTAAAGATCAGATCTCTGATATGAATGCCATTGCACCGAGTAATGAATCAATTAACCGAATTAGAAGATTTGAATCAATAATTGAAGATGCTGCAAACAGATTTGGGGTTAATAAAAATTTAATAAAATCAGTAATACTTGCTGAATCTGCGGGTAAAGAGGATGCTTTATCCTCGGCAAATGCTAAAGGACTAATGCAGATTATTGATTCAACAGCAGAGTATTTAGGTGTCAGAAATGTTTGGAACCCTAAAGAAAATATTTTGGGTGGAACAAAATATCTCGCAGAATTACTTCAGAAATATAATGGAAATCTTAAATTAGCATTAGCCGGTTATAATGCCGGACCTGGAAATGTAGATAAATACAATGGTATTCCTCCTTTTTCAGAAACCAGAGCTTATGTAAGCAGAGTAATTGGTTACTTAAATCACTTTGAGAGAAATTTATGAGCTACAATAAATTAATTGATTTAATGAATGCACAAAAGAATAAGCTTACCGAGCTTCTTGAAAGTTTGAAACTTATGCAGCAGGCTATTGTAAATCAGGAATATGATAATTACCAGCAGACAATCGATATGCATCAGAAAATACTTTCTGATATCAGAAATATTGAAAAAGACAGAACAAAAATAGTTAAGTCTTTATTAGGTGTTAATCAGACTTACTCAAAAAGTAATCTTCCTGATTTAATTTTTAATACATTGAATATAAAAGACAATAAGGAAAAACAGAGTTATTTAAATCTTAGAACTGAAATAGCTGAACTGATTAAAGATGTTACCAAATATAATTTTCAAAATATGTATTTAATTGAGCATTCAAGAAAATTTATTAAAGACCTTATTGTTACTCTGTATGGTTCTAAAAATCAAAGAATATTGGATAAAAAAGCATAATGGCAATCACAAAAGTATTTGACATAGCAAATAGAAGTTTGGCAGTTTATCGCAGAGCGATGGACATCACAAGCCATAATATTGCTAATATCAATAATCCCAATTTCTCAAGGCAAAAAATAATCTTTGCTTCTGACTTTACTGATTTAAGTTCTGGAATTGTTTGGGGAAATGGTGTTAAAATCGGCGATGTTTTAAGATATCGTGATAACTTTATTGAATCTCAATCTCGTATTATGAATGCTAAGTATAATGATAGTCGGAGACAAAGTGAATTGATTACAAATATTGAAAAATTTTTTTCCGAGCCATCTGATTTAGGTCTGGGAAATATGATAGGTAAATTCTTTAATAGTTTCAGTGAACTTGCAGCTTCTCCTGCGTCCAATCCTTTAAGAACAAGTGTTTTGAATGCTGCAACAAATCTATCATCTAAGATTAATACACTTAATAAGTCTCTTAATGATGTAAAAGATAATATTAAACTTGAATTTAACGATAAAGTAAAATCAATAAATCATCTTTTAGTTCAAATTAATCAAATCAATAAGGATATTAAAAGTCAGCAAGTAAAAAAAATCTCCACAAATGACTTAATGGATCATCGTGATGGCTTACTAAAAGATTTGAGTAAATTAGTTAATATTAATGTTACTACTGCTTCAGACAATACAGTCAGTGTATCAATTGGTGGCTCTTTTGCAGTTGATTCATATCACATTACAGAATTTGAAATGGTAGATGATAATGGCTATTTATCAATGAAGATGAAAGGTGGAACTAATTCAGTGATTTTAACCGACGGTGAAATGAATGCTTTATCTAGTGTTTATTCATCAAAAGTTACTTCTTATCAGCAAAAACTTGATAAGATTGTCAATACCATTGTAAACGAAGTAAATAAAATTCATAAAACCGGTTATTCAAAAACAACCCCACCCCAGACTGGACTCAATTTCTTTGAAGAATATAAGGATGGAGTTTTAAGAATAAATCAGTTATTGGTTAAAGATCCTAATCTGATTGCTATTTCTTCCGATGGCACTTTAGGTAATGGTGATTTAGCTCTTAGAATAAGTGAGATTATTGATAAAAAACTTATCGATAATTCAACTATTATGGAATATTATACGACTTTGATTAACGAAATAGGAAATGATGGTTTATTGAATAAAAATCTCTCTGAGGCAAATCAGCTCGTCCTTGATCAACTTGAACAACAAAAGCAAATTAGTTCCGGGGTCTCTTTAGATGAAGAAATGACTAACGTTTTACAATTTCAGAGATCTTATGAAGCATCTGCAAAGTTGATAAAAGTGTCTGATGAGTTACTTAGAACAATATTGGAGTTAGTATGACAAGAATTACAGACGCCGCAATGTCAAACCATTATTTAAACAGTATTAACAGATTAAAAAGCTCAATAAGTCTTTTGCAAAGACAAATTGCAAGTGGCAATACAGTGGAAAAACCATCTGATTCTCCAAGCAAATCTGTTATTTTAATAAGGAATAATGATATTTTGAATCAGATTAATTCCAATCTTAACAATATTAAAACTGGTTTGTCATTTCTCAATCAGACAATATTTTCTTTGGAAGTAATTCAGTCAGAAATGTTGAATTTAATTGGTAAACTAACAGATATTGAAGATCCATTAAAGCAAAAAAATCTAAATAATTATGCAGACCAGATAGAGCAGTCTCTAAAAATAATTATGGATGTTGCAAATGCTAAGGCAGATGGAAAATATGTTTTTGGAGGAACTGATTTATCTGGTGATCCCTTTAAATTTTCTTCAGATAATCAGACTATCGAGCAAAATGCAAATTCAAAAGGTAGAATAAATGCAAAAGTATCAAGTGGAGTTACTCAGAAAATTAATCTGACTGGTGTGGAAGTTTTCGGTACTATTTTAAATGGTAATGGTTCATTGGACAAAAATGCTGCTGTTGGTTCTGTTAAGAATATTGAGCAGGCAGTTTATGATAGTTTCGGCAATCAGTATAAATTTCAAATGCAATTCGAAAAAGCTGATCAACAGAAATATGAGTTTACTTATACCTTATTAGATTCAGATAATAATATAATTCATTCATCTACAGAACCGCAGGTTTTGGAATTCGATCCAATTACCGGATATCTCATTTCAGTTGATGGTAAAGCACCTTCTGAAACAAATATTTCTGTACCTGACAAAAGGATTAATTTCTTCGTTGATTTTCAGAATATGATTGAAAGCAATTCAGATTCAGTTTATTTCGACCTCAATCAACAGACAGATATCTTTAATTTATTGAAAAACATTAGTCGGAATTTAAGAAATGGCATTTTGCCCACTGCAGAACAAAAAGCCCAAGTTGAAAAATTTAATTTAAGAGTTCTGGATAAGTTAGCTGAAATCGGTAATATCATAAATCAGTTTAACTCTTTTGAAAATATGCTGAATCAGCAATCAATGGATTTACATACCATAAATCAGGAAGTTGATGGAGTAGATATTGTTAAATCTATAATTGATTTACAGAATAAGGATTATCTGCTTCAGATTACTCAGAAAATTGCTGCATCAATTCTTCCGAAATCATTATTGGATTACTTATGATTAAAAAATTAGGAAACATAAATGGATTTATTTTAGGAGTGATGTCGGTGTTCGGCGCATTCATTTGGGAAGGTGGTTCATTAAATGCTCTTTTCCTCGTTCCTCCAATAATCATTGTATTCGGTGGTACATTCGCAGCAGTAATTATAGGATTTGGCTTTGAGAATTTTCTGAAAATATTTCATTTAATAAAAATTGCATACTTTCCTAAAACATATAACCATCAGGAAATAATAGACACTCTTGTGAAATTATCCTTCAAGGCTCGAAAAGAAGGTTTATTGTCAATCGAAAGTGAGATAAATAATATCGATTTTTTCTTTTGTAAAAAGCTGTTAAGAAATGCAATTGATGGAACTGACCCCGAGATGTTAATGGATTTGGCAGAAGTCGAAATGAAAGCAATACAGGACAGGCATAATCAAAATATTTTTATCTTTACAAAAATGGGAGGTTATGCACCAACGATGGGTATTTTAGGCACCGTTATGGGCTTGATTATGGCTCTGTCTCAGGCAGGAAGTGAACCAACAGTGCTTATTAAAAGTATTGCAACTGCTTTTATAGCAACTCTTTGGGGTGTTTTTTCAGCTAATTTAATTTGGTTACCAATAGCGGATAGATTAAGAAAATGTCATCAGGACGAGAAACAACTGATGTTGTTGTCTCTTCAGGGAGTGATAGCAATTCAAAGTGGAGATATTCCGATTCTGGTGAAATCTCGTTTGATAAGCATGTTACCCCAAAGAGAACAAGAACTAGTTTACAGTTAGAAGATTCAGAAGATAATCCTTTTCAGGAATCATCTGAAAAGGATAGATATTTGATAACCTATGCAGATTTAATTACTCTGTTATTGGGATTGTTTATACTTTTGTACACTGCATCAAATCTTGATATTCAGAAATACGAAAAAATGTTGGGTGCTTTTGGTGATGTTTTTGGCGGTCAGACACCTAAATTGAAAATTCAGGATTTGCCGGAACCGATGATTATTACCCCTATTGACAGATTGAAGATTGAAATGAATCAATTAATTTCGGATAGTGAATTTTCGAATTCAATCAGAATGGAAGAAAACGAGAGAGGAATTGTTATTCACATTTTGGAAAATATTGTTTTTACTCCCGGTTCCGCCGAATTAAAAAGTACTTCTAAAATTGTTCTTAATAGAATAGCTGATATAATAAAGAAATTGCCGAATGATATCAGGGTTGAAGGGCATACAGATAATATTCCAATAAGTTCAGCTTTATATCCTTCTAACTGGCATCTTTCAGTTGCAAGAGCTTTAAGCACTGCTTATTATTTAATTAATGTTGAGGGTGTTCCACCGGATAGAGTTTCAATAGTTGGAAATGCAGAGTATAAGCCAATTGAATCTAATGAAACTGCTTATGGAAGGGCACTTAATAGAAGAGTTGACATTGTAATTATCAAAAAATAAATGTGAAAAAATGAAAATCAAATTTGAACATATTGGTGAGATTGAATTTGACGATGATTTGATTTTAACCTTTGAAAATGGTTTAATCGGTTTTGAAGATCTAAAAAAATTTGTTTTGATTAAAACCGATGATGACTTGTTTTACTGGTTAAATTCAATTGAAAAGCCCGAATTCTGTTTACCTCTTATTGGTATAAGAGTTATTGACGAAAACTTCCCTTTCGAAGAAAATTTTGAAGCTTTTGCGGTCGTAATTCTTAATAAAGATCCCTTAAAGATTATTACTAATCTTGCGGCTCCAATCTACATTAATCAGGATAGTAAGATCGGATATCAGAAAATTCTTGATAATGAGAAGTATCCTGTTGACTATAAACTTTTTGTGGAGTCGTGAAGATGCTGATATTAACAAGAAAATTAAACGAAGAAATTGTTATTGATGGTGAAATTACCATAAAAATTATATCAATATCTGAAAATCAGGTTAAACTTGGATTTGATGCTCCCAAAAATATTGAGATAAACAGGAAAGAAGTTTTTGAGAAAGTTAAGGAATCCTTACTAATGGCAGCAGAAATGAAAAAGGAAATTCCAAATAATCTTGAAGGACTTAAACCAAATAAACTATAACATTATGAACAACGATCCACTTAAAATATTAATAGTTGATGATTCTGATTTAACAAGAACAAGTTTACTAGATTTATTCTCAAAATATATTTGTACTATTTATACAAGCATTGATGGTCTGGATGGAATACAAAAGGCAGTAAATCATAAACCCGACTTAATTCTTCTTGATATTTTAATGCCTAATCTGGATGGAATAAAAAGTCTTCAGGTTATTAAAATAATTAACGAAATCAAGAACATTCCTGTTATAGTTATTAGTGGAAATAGTAATCGTAGCAATATGTTCGCTTGTCTGGAATCAGGTGCTGACAAAGTTATCACCAAGCCGATTGATGAAACCAAATTAATCTCATCAATTGAAGAATTAACAAACAGAAAACTTGAACTCATACAAAATACAAACAAAGAATTGCTTGAAACTGATTATAGTGAATTAAAGAAAATTTATATTAAAGCCTTTCCTAAAAAAGAAGAACAAATTATTAAGGCAATTTCGTTAAAAGATAAAGACACTTTGGCTACAATTTTTCACGAATTAAAAGGTGTATCAGCTTCTATGGGCTTTCCTGAAATTACTGAAATAAGTAAGGAGATTGAATTAGCTGTAAATTCCCAGACTATAGACTGGAATTTTATCAGATATCAGGCTGATGAAATAATATCAATTATAGAAAGAAACTCGTTCTCGCTTAATCTGGAGTAAAAGAATATGTTTGTTATAATTGGAATAGCAGTAGTAATTATAGCAGTTATCGGTGGATTTATGTTTGCAGGAGGTAATGTAATGCTTCTAATCCAGCCTGCCGAATTCATAATAATTGTTGGTGCAGCTACTGGTAGCATGCTAATATCCTCTCCTCCAAACTTGTTAAAAAAAATAGTTAGCTCGATTCCTTTATTGATCAAAGGATTCAAAATTACAAAGCAAGATTATCTGGAATTGCTGAAATCATTAAATGATCTCTTCTTACTTGCTCAAAGAGATGGATTGTTAGCTATTGAAAAGCATATAGAAAACCCTAAAGAAAGTGAAATACTATCACAGGCAAAAAACTTTGTTGATAATCATCATGTAATTACATTCTTTTCAGATACGATGAAAGTTATGTTATCAGGTGGAGTACCACCGCACGAACTCGAAACTTTAATTGATGCAGAAATAGAAACTTTTGAAATAGAAGGTAAACCTGTTACTGCAACAATTTCAAAAGTTGGTGATGCTTTCCCTGGTTTAGGAATTGTCGCTGCTGTTTTGGGTATCATCGTGACAATGAGTTCTATTGATAAAGGACCTGAATATGTAGGATTACACGTTGCAGCAGCTCTTGTAGGTACATTCCTGGGAGTTCTTTTGTCTTATGGATTTGTTGGTCCTATGGCTACAAATCTTGAACTAATTCACGAGAGTGAGAAAAGATATTTAGAAACTATAAAGGCTTGTATTGTTGCTTACGCAAAAGGTAATCCACCAATTGTTTCAGTTGAATTTGCCCGAAGGACTATATTCAGTGATTACAGACCATCATTTTCTGAGCTTGAAAACTTTATAAGAGGTAAAGGAGAAATTAGCAGTGAAGGTAAGTGAACAACAAGCTCCCATAATAATTAAAAAGGGTAAGCACGGTCACGGCCATCACGGCGGAGCTTGGAAAGTTGCTTATGCGGATTTTGTTACTGCTATGATGGCTTTGTTCATTGTTTTATGGGTTTTAGGGCAGGATCAAAAAGTTATTGAAAGTGTTGCAGGTTACTTTAAAGATCCCATAGGCTTTACTGAAAAAATTAGAGCAATTTCAGCTGGTAATGTCGAGAGTCTTCATTTTCAGGTTGATTCTGTAATTATCAAAGAGCAGCTTCGCGAATTGGAAATTCAAAGATTAGAGAATTTAGGTGAATCATTAAAAGAGGAACTCAAGCAAAATCCTGAATTTCAGGAACTTGCCGATCAGATCAATATTGAAATCGCTAATGAGGGCTTGAGAATAGAATTAACAGAATCAATGGAAAATGTTTTTTTTGAAGTTGGAACAGCCAACTTAAAACCTAATGCAACCAGAATTATTCAACAGATTGCCGTAAATCTTCAAAAACTTCCAAACAAAATAATTATTGAAGGACATACAGACTCAAGACAATATATTAACGGGGCAAAAGGTTATTCCAATTTTGAATTAAGCTCTGAGAGAGCAAATGCTACCAGAAGAACTTTGGTAAGTGCTGGGTTAGAGCCGAATAAAATTGATGAAGTCAGGGGATATGCTGATACGAGATTGCGTGATCCAAATGATCCATTTTCTGCTGTAAATAGAAGAACTAGTCTTATCATAAAATTTGCAACGGAAGCTCCTGAATGAAAAAACTTGTTGTTGTAGTTGAAGATGACCAATTAGCCAGTCAGCTTTATCAATTCTATTTTAATAGATATGGTATAAAGTCTTTTATTTCTGATAATGCCTCTGAAATAATTGATTTTGTTCATAGAGAAAAGGTTGGTCTGCTTATTATGGATATCAACCTTACAAATACTTTTATTGATGGTAAAAAGGTTGATGGACTGGAATTCACGAAGTATTTGAAAAACAATGAAACAACTAAAAATATTCCTATTATGTATGTTACCGGTACAACATTAAATTATGATAAAGAAACAGAATCAATATATAATGATTCTGTTGATGTCATAACAAAACCAATTATCAATTTTAAGTTGTTCATTCAAAAAATTAATAGATATCTTGATATATGACATTAGCAAATAATGTATTATTAGTTGAAGATGAAAAGGATACTAGATTTATCCTCGAAAAGCTATTAAGTAAAAATGATTTCATTGTTGAAACAGCAACAAACGGTCAGGAAGCTTTGGAAAAACTGAAATCATTTTTTCCAAAAGTAATTTTAGCAGATTGGACAATGCCTGTTATGGATGGGCTACGCCTATGCTCAATATTAAAGAACGATCCGAATTATAAAATGATTTATTTTATAATTCTAACTGCCCGTACTTCTTTGAATGACAGAGTAACAGGTTTGGATATCGGTGCAGATGACTTTCTGGTTAAACCTATTGAAAATCAGGAATTAATTGCCCGAATCAGGTCAGGTATTAGGATTTTTGATTTACAGAATGAGCTTAAATTAGTAGAGCACTCCAAAGCTATTATCGAAATGGCTTGTACCATTGGTCACAATCTTAATAATCCTCTGAGTAGCCTGAGTATGGCCATCGAAAACCTCAAGGCGGAAATAGATCAAAAAACTAAATCAAATCACGAAGATGACTTGAAAATAATTCAACTGTCTATAGAAAAAATAAAAACTTTGGCAGCTCAATTAATCAATATTCAAAATCCGGAATTGGTTGATTATTCAGATAATCAGAAAATGATTAAACTGGAGTAAATTTCTAAACTTAGCCTCATTTAATCCGATAATAATAATGAGGTGGAATATGTTAAATAAAATTGAAAATATTAATCTTAAACCAGAGATGCGAAATGAGATTAAATCGTCCAGAAAAGAATCTGGTTTTAACAAAGTTTATAAAAAAGAAAACTTTGCTGACACTTTAACATACTCTTCTGCTTTAATTTATATTTCTCATCTTAACTGGAAATTAAAAAAGTTCAGTGTATCATCTGAAGAACTTATTGATGTGGAATTTCAATATGAAAACTACGCTTTTAATTTTCTTGTTAATACAAAATCTCCTTCAGTAAAAGATATTCCTGTCAAAATATCGGATTTTAGTACTGACAGTTATTCAAAAGTCAATAGGTTCATTCTTGATGTTTCATTTAATCACAGAACAGTAAATTATGAATATATTAGCTATGAAGTTTTGAATAACATTTTTTCTAAGATAAAAACTTTCTTTATTCCGGGGGAATCAGAAGTGAACTCGACTTATTATTTTAGTATCTTAAATGGATTTGAAGAAAAGCTTTGTAATTTGCTTTCTCAGATATACATCAACATCATAAATTTTATTGAAAAACTAAATAACAAAAAAATTATTTTGGGTTCTGAAGATTTGTCTGTTTATTCGGGTAATAATCTATCAATAAAAGGAATTTACATTGAATATTAAAAACTCTGAAATATTGGCAGGTCAATTTGGACCAATGATTGTAAATTCAGCAATGGATTTATTCCTTAATGATATTCCATTTCTTATCCTTGATTCAAATTTTAATGTTGTCTTTTACAATGATACTTTTAAGTATTCAGCTTTGTATAATCATTATTTAAGTAATGATGATAAGCACTTAAATAGTTTAAAAGAAAATTTACAATTATTCTCTGTATCTTCTTTTAACTTTTCAACCTTAAATATTCAGTTGAAAGAAAATGAATCCGGTCAGAATGTTGATTATCTGATTAACATTAACAGGATAAGATTACCACAGGGTGAACTTTTCTTCTTAAAGTTCTCTGATACCACAAAGCTGTTAGAAAGAGAAAACAGAGTTGCTTCTATCCAAACAGCACTTGAGATGATGAAAATACCTGTGTTGATAACTTCATCTAAAGGAAACATTATTTATGTCTCTGAAGAGTTTGAGAACATTCTGAATTTAAGTATTGAATCAATTCATAACAAATTTTTCTGTTTGGCTTTTGATAAACTATTAAGCAAAGAAGAATCTCTTTCCTTAGAGAATGCATTCCTCAATAATCAGCCGTGGAGTAAGACAATTCAGTTTCAATCAAAAGATGGGAAAAAGAATCATAAAGAAATCAGATTTATACCCTCAGCCAGATTGATAAATGGTGAGAAACTTAGCCTGGTAATTATTTATGACATTACTATTCATATAGAGAAAAAATTAGAAGCAGAAGAAACCGTTGAAAAAATTAAATCGATTCTTGATAGTATCTCTGACCCGGTATTGATTATAAAGGATACAAAAAACTATCTTGCCTTGGAGAGAGCTAATAAAAGTTTCTATGAATTATTTAATTGCAATCAAACTAAAATTGGCAGTAATATAGAAATTCTTATTGATAAGGACTTATTTAATCTTATCAAAACACAGGTCGGATTAATTCAAAATTCTAATATCAAATCAAAAGATTTTGAGTACAGCATAAATAATAATTTCTTTAAAGCTAAAATTGCCTCGATGCTATCTGCCAATCAGGAATCAATTTTCATTATAACCTTAAATAATATTACTTCTGAAATTGAATATCAGAATAAAATAAAAGCTGCTTACAAAAAAGAGATGGACTTAAACAGATTAAAAGGTGCATTTATACAAAATATTTCTCACGAAATCAGAACTCCATTTCACGCAATATCAGGCTATTCAGAAATTATAGACGAATCTTTGAATAAGGAAGATTACGGTACAGTTCAGGAAATAACAGCTCTACTTAAAGATGTATTAGGCAGAGTTACCAGACTTTTTGATAATCTTATCGAACTATCTCAGCTTGAATCCAGAGAAATGGTTCTGGATTTCAGTAATGTTAATCCAAATAAAATTGTCAAAAATGTCTATGATAATCTGATTAAAAGAGCAATTGAAAAAGGCATTCAACTTCTTTTGGATTTATGTGATACTGAAAGACAAATCAGAGTTGATAAGAACAAATTAGAAAAAATTATTCTTTCTCTGGTTGATAATTCAATTAAGTACACTCATTACGGAAATGTGGTAATCAGGACTTATCTTAAAGATAATAAACTTTTTATCGCTGTTACTGATACTGGCGAAGGGATGAACCAGCATGAAGTTGATGATTTACTTCAACCTTTTAATCAGGAAGAAGATACATTTACCAGAAAATATCAGGGTATGGGACTGGGCTTAACTATTGCAAATAGATTAACTAAACTTATGGGCGGTCAGTTTGAAATTATCACTCAAAAGAGTGTTGGAACCAAAGTTATATTATCTTTCAATATTGTTGAAAGCAATAATAATGATTGAGCAACCTAAAAAAATAAGAGAAACTTTGTCTATAGAACATTCACTTTTTAACCAGAAAAATCTTGGAGTTATTAGAATTGATCACAAAGGCTATCCGGTTTCCATAAATGAACATCTATTAAATCTTCTATCGTTCGAAAGTGCTGATGATTTTTATGGATTTATATCTTCAGATGACCAATTCCAAAAAAATTTTGATCCGAATAAATACATTAATTATCTGAATCGTGCGATTAAATCTAATTATCTTGAAAGTAAATGGCTTAATAAAAATGGGAAAATTTTATTCTTTAAAGAATTTGTAAATCCTGTTTATAATGAAAACAATGAAATAGTTTTTTTCGATTGCATAATTGAAGATATTACAAATATTAAACTGGTTGATGAGCTTATTAAAAATTATCAATTAAGAGACTTGTCTATATTAAAAGCTCTTCCTGACTTTTTATTCCTTATTTCTTATGATGGTATTTTCCTTGACTACAAATACAGCAACAGAAATAATTTTAATCTCTTTATAAATCCACTCGATATTATTGGCAAACGTGTTGAAGACATCTTTCCTAATGAAGTTGCAGATTTAATAATTACTGCAGTTAAAAAAACCTTATCTGATGAAGAACTTCAGACTGTGGAATTTTCATTAGACAATTCCGATAAATTCGCTTTTTTTGAAGCAAGAATAATTTTTAATTCTTCAGACCAGGCATTGATTTTATTAAGAGATATTACCACTCAGAAACAAGCTGAAATTGAATTAAGAAGAGTTACTGAAGACCTTGAAGTAGCAAACAGAGAAAAAGATAAATTCTTTTCCCTAATTGCTCACGACTTAAGAACTCCATTAGTGGGCTTAACCGGATATGCCGAAATTCTTTCTCAGGATATAGATGAATTAACAAAAGATGAGATTAAAGAATATTCAAAAAGTATTGTGGAAATTTCCAGACAAACTATAAAATTTCTATCTAATCTTTTGGAATGGTCACGTTTGCAAACAGGAAAAATTCAATACCTTCCAAATGACCTGAGTATTAATCTTACAGTTCAAAGCATTTTTCAACTGCTTAAATCAAATGCCGCAAGAAAAAATATTAATCTTGTAAACAATACAAATCCAGAACATATTGCTTATGCTGATGAGAATATGATTTATTCCGTACTGAACAACTTGATTTCTAATGCAATTAAGTTTACAAATCCTGGAGGAGAAATAATTGTTGCCAGCAGGGAAGAAGGTGATAAAATAATAACCTCTGTTAAAGATAATGGCGTTGGAATGGATGATGAACAGCTTAAAAATTTATTTGCGTTAAATAAATCTTTTACAACTATTGGTACAGCCAAAGAAAAAGGAACTGGTTTGGGAATAATTCTCTGCAGAGATTTTGTTAATAGAAATTTTGGAAAACTTTGGGTGGAAAGCAAAGTAGGAGAAGGTAGCGAATTTTCCTTCTCCTTACCTAAATTTAAAGATTAACCCATAAAGAAACTTAACATAATTCCTGCTGCAACTGCACTTCCGATAACTCCTGCAACATTCGGTCCCATTGCGTGCATTAATAAATGATTGGTCTGATCATATTGCAATCCAATCATTTGAGAAACTCTGGCACTGTCCGGTACTGCTGATACTCCGGCATTACCAATTAACGGATTTATTTTCTTTCCTTCGGGCAGAAATAAGTTCATTACTTTAACAAATATTACTCCGCCTGCAGTAGCAATTACAAATGATGCAGCTCCTAAAGCAAATATGCCAATTGATTTTGGAGTTAAAAAAGTTGTTGCCTGTGTTGATGCACCTACTGTTAATCCAATTAAAATTGTTACAATATCAATCAATGAACCTTTAGCAGTATCAGCTAATCTTTTTGTAACACCACTTTCTTTCAATAGATTTCCGAAAAATAGCATTCCCAATAAAGGCAAAGCACTTGGTGTAATAAAAGTAGTAAGAATCAGACCAACAATCGGGAACATAATCTTTTCAGTTTTTGATACAGATCTGGGGGGCTTCATTCTTATTCTTCGCTCTTTGTCATTAGTCAGTAGTTTCATTATTGGAGGTTGAATTACCGGCACCAAAGCCATATAGGAATATGCTGAAATCGCAATTGCACCAATTAAATCAGGAGCTAATTTTGATGATAAGAATATTGCTGTTGGTCCATCTGCTCCTCCGATTATTGCAATAGCCGCAGCTTGCTCAGGAATAAATCCAATAAGAAGCGCTAACATATATGCACCAAAAATTCCTACTTGTGCAGCTGCTCCAAGTAGCATAAGTTTTGGGTTAGATAAAAGAGCAGAGAAATCTGTCATTGCTCCAATGCCAAGGAAAATTAAGGGTGGATAAATACCTTTCATTACACCGAAATAAAGATAATTCAATACACTTCCCGGTTCATAAATGCCGATTTGCAATTTTGCACTTTCAAGAAATGGAATGTTCCCAATAAGAATTCCAAATCCTATTGGTACTAGTAAAAGAGGTTCGTATTCTTTTTTTATTGCCAGATAAATAAAAATTAATCCAACTGTAATCATTATAATATGACCAACTGTCATATTAGGGAATGCAGTATAAGATATAAACTGTTCAATTCCGTGGGCTATAAATTCAAAAAATTTTGCCATTTTGTTTACCCGATTTCAATTAATGTATCGCCTTCAAGCACACTATCACCTTTGCTGACTTTTATTGATTTTATCGTACCTTCCTTGTCAGCATTTATGTTGTTCTCCATTTTCATAGCTTCAAGAGTAATTAGTTTTTGTCCAATTGAAACTTTATCTCCTTCTTTAACATAAATGTCAAGAATTACTCCCGGCAATGGTGATTTTATAAAACCTGCTCCCTTAGGTGCTGAAGGTGCAGATGTTTTCAATTGTGATGGTGCAGTTTCAGTTGAAGGAA
This sequence comes from uncultured Ignavibacterium sp., assembly GCA_937942875.1. Lineage (GTDB taxonomy): Bacteria > Bacteroidota > Ignavibacteria > Ignavibacteriales > Ignavibacteriaceae > Ignavibacterium. Next base: position 68,666 of record CALEBT010000047.1, read on the forward strand.
CTGCGTATGATCTTACAAGTTTTGGTGTTTTAGGTTTTGCTATCTTTTTCTCTAATTCAACTTTGTAAACAGTTCCGTTTACTTCGATCTCAGCGATTTCATCCTCAATATTTAGAACATTAACATCGTATTTGTTTCCCTGAATTGTGAATTTGAAGCTTTTCATTTTTATTCCTTTATCTTGGATATTGTCTTAAACCATAAATTTTTGAACTCCACGGGGAATAGGCTTTTGATACTCTGTTTATTGTAATAATCGGATTTTCCTGATCGTGCAGTTCATTGTAATATAAATAAATTGCGTATGCTATTGCTGCATTTACTTCTCCACTGATCTCTTCAACCTTGCTGGCTTCATCAGATTTTCCTTCTTTTTTCAGTAGTCTTTTAACATTTAAAGTCATTGCTTTAGACAGATTATAAAAAATTATATAAAGTAAAAGTAAAGCTATAAAAACAACACTGTAACCAATTACCGTCATCCCAATTCCAAAGGGATCAATTTTCATAAACAAATCTGAATTACGGTGCACAAGCACAGCAGTTGAATCATTAGCAGTTTGTAGAACTTGAGCTATAAACATTTTCTTAGTCCTTCATTTACAAAGGTAAATTTGAGTGTTTTTTAGGAGGATTTATATCCTTTTTAGTACGCAACGATTCTAATGCTCTGATTATTCTGAATCTTGTATTTCTTGGTTCAATCACGTCATCAATAAATCCGTATTTTGCCGCTTCATAAGGTGTGGTAAACTTTCTCCTGTATTCTTCTTCTTTCTGCTGAAGGAATTTCATTCTCTCTTCTAAATCAGTAATTTCTTTGTACTGTTTGCTATATAAAATCTCGATAGCACCTTTAGGTCCCATAACGGCAATTTCTGCTCCCGGCCAGGCATAATTTATATCTCCTCGTAGGTGTTTGGAACTCATAACATCATAAGCACCGCCATATGCTTTTCTTAGAATAATTGTAACTTTAGGAACAGTGGCCTCTCCGTATGCATATAAAAGTTTTGCGCCGTGAATAATAATTCCACCATATTCTTGAGTTGTACCGGGAAGAAATCCTGGAACATCAACAAAAGTAACAACAGGTATATTAAAGGCATCACAGAATCTGACAAATCTGGCTGCCTTACGGGATGAATTTATATCTAATACTCCTGCTAAATAATTAGGTTGATTTGCTACGATTCCCACAGATATTCCGTTAAATCGAGCAAACCCAATTACAATGTTTGGTGCATAATGGCGCTGAACTTCAACAAATTCATTATAATCTACAACTGCGTGAATTACATCTTTGACATCATAAGGTTTGCTTGGGTTATCAGGAATAATTTCATTGAGAGAATCCTCTAATCTATCAATTGGATCATCACAAGGCATAATAGGTGGATCTTCCAAATTATTCTGAGGCATATAACTTAAAAGTTTTCGAATTAATGCAATGCCTTCCTGCTCAGTGTCTGCTACAAAATGAGTAACACCAGACTTTGCGCCGTGAATCATTGCACCGCCCAACTGATCCTCAGTGACTGTTTCACCAGTAACTGTTTTTACGACTTTAGGTCCTGTAACAAACATATAACTGGTATCTTTCGACATCAAAATAAAATCTGTAAGAGCGGGAGAATAAACAGCACCACCAGCACAGGGACCAAATACTGCTGATATCTGTGGAACTACTCCCGAAGCCATTATATTTCTCTGAAATATTTCAGCATATCCCCCCAGACTTTTAACTCCTTCCTGAATCCTTGCACCACCACTATCGTTAATTCCTATTATTGGAGCTCCAACTTTCATAGCTTTATCCATAATTTTGCAGATTTTAGCAGCATACATTTCTGAAAGTGAGCCACCAAATACAGTAAAATCCTGTGAGAAGACATAAACAATTCGTCCGTCGATAGTTCCATAACCTGTCACAACACCATCTGATAAATAAGTTTCTTCAGCTAACCCGAAGTCAATACATCTGTGAGAAACAAACATATCGAATTCTTCAAAACTGCCTTCATCTAAAAGTAATTCTATTCTTTCGCGTGCGGTTAATTTACCTTTTTTATGTTGTGCCTCTATTCTTTTAGGTCCACCACCGATTCTGGCTTTTTCTCTTAATTCCAGTAATTCTTTGATTTTTTCTTGCTGATTCATTTTAATTCTTTCTATTGTTTCGGCTTTTCACAAAATTCTGTTAATACTCCGAAAGTTGATTTCGGATGAAGAAATGCAATATTTAAACCTTCTGCTCCCTCTCTTGGTTTTGAGTCAATCAACTGAACTCCTTTCGAACTAACGGATTCGAGAGATTCCTGCAATCCATCAACCGCAAAAGCTATATGATGAATACCCTCGCCTTTCTTTTCAATAAATTTTCCGATTGGTCCATCAGGTGAAGTTGATTCCAATAATTCGATTTTAGTCTGACCAACCTGAAAAAATGCTGTTTTAACTTTTTGGTCTGCTACTTCTTCAATTTTGTAACATTTAAGGTTTAAAATCTTTTCGAAGAAGTCGATGCTTTCTTGCAGATTTTTGACAGCAATACCTATATGTTCAATATGTGTTATATTCATTAGAATTCCATTTATTAAAAAAGATAACTAACGTTTGCAAAGTAAATGCCACAAAGTAGTTTATTATAAATCGTTATTAAACATTTAAATAACTACTAATAATGTGAGTAATTTAAAAATTCTAATCTATGAGAAACCAATTTTTAGAATTAGGATTGAAACTTTAATAATGATTAGAGTATTTATGTTTTCGCCATTTGCTTAAGTTTTAAGATTAAATGAAGAATCCAATCAAATTCTGAATAAATTTTATAATAAAAAACAGGTTTGAAAGAATCTAATTAAACCATTCACTCAATTACAAAATCAAAATATGTGTCAGGGTAAGGTTCGTTTTTGAGAGTATAGTGCCACCATTCAAATGGATAATTTTTGAAGCCATATTTTTCCATCAGTGTTTTTAATAATAATCTATTGATTCGTTGATTTAATTCTAAATCATTATTAATCGTATTTGAAACAGGATGGAAACAATCAAAACCAGATCCCATATCAATTGAATTATCCCTGAATCTTTTATGGAGTGGTAAGTAACATTCACATAATGCTGTGGAGTCAGTAAAATCTTCTTGCTCGGGTACAGGTATAGGTACTATCGTTAAATCAACAGTGCTTCCTCTGGAGTGAGATGATTTGTCAGCGATATAACCATCCTTGAATAAATTTCTTTTATCCACTGTTGGATAAAATTCTTTTTTCATAAGTGTGTCAGATAAATCTTTTGCCCACTCAACAAAATGATTTACTGCTCTCTGGGGACGATAGGCATCATAAATTTTTATTGTGAGATTAAATTTCCTTAATTCCTCCTGAACTTTTGCAAGTGAATCAGCAGCAGTTTTGGTTATATAGCAGATCTCTGCGTTGTATCCATTAATTCTTTTCCCAATAAAATTATGACTACCAAAATATCTTAATTCAACAATAACATCGGGAATGACTTCTTTAATATTTACAAAATCATCAGGCTTTGTTTGGATTGAGATTTGAGCTTCTGTAGAATAGAAAAAAAATAATAATAATAGAAAAATTTTAAGACACAATTTCATTTTGTTTAATACATTATTCCAAGATTTAAGGTAATAAATAGTCCCTGAAGATTTTTTTGATATCTTCCAACTAAACTCTCAACACCTTCGCCAAATAATTTTATGTAATAGTATCTTAAGTTGATTCCAACAAGACTGGATTTATCAAGCCCAAAGTTTGCACCTAATCCGATATATCCTCCATAAGCCCATTGAGAATTTGCACTGCCGAAAGCACTGAAAAATTCTTCATCATATGGAGTTGTTATTATTAGACTTGGTCCTGTACCAAAATTAAGATAGGGTCGTAAATTTTCTGCAATTGAATTTTCAAACATTCTGTATTGCAAGCCAAAGAACATTGGTATCTGAAAGATTCTGTTCTTTTTCCCAACCACGAAAGAATTACCCCAGTAATCAAAATATTCTATTTCACGTTCGTCTTTTGCTTCAGAAAATGAAACATCAAAATAACCAGTTAGTTTTTGGTTTAGCTGATGTCGAATAAAAGTGCCAAGTCCAAAACCTGATTCACCAAACATAATATCTATTCCCCACGCACCATTAGGAAATTTTTCTAAAGGTTTCTCTGGTTCAATCTCTCCAAGTCTCTGACCAAAAGAATCAGGGACTTGACCAAATAGCAGTAATATTATTGTAATTATTAAAAAGTTTTTCATATTCTTGAATAATTATTTTACATTTCTTTTTCAGCAATCAGTTTTTGACCTTTAACGAATTGCCCCTGCTCAAAGTGTTCTTTACTTATGTAAACAATACCATCCTCATCGTGCGGCTCACCATAAACTGAATGACAGGATTTTAATCCGCCCAAGTATTTTCTTGAGTCAGAAATATAAACAAGATCACCGACTTCAGCAGCCATTTTCTTCATATCATTCTTTGAAAAATGAATTGTATCATCCTCACCATCTTTAAGTTTCCAATCTACTTTAATCTTTTCACCTTCACGATCATTGATTTTAGAACCCTTGAAGTATTCTTTTGCTTTATTGATTGACCAGACGGTTAAACCATTAGTTTTTTCTTCTTCATTATATTCGATATAATAATTAGCAACAAGCACAACAATGAAAACCATAACGAAAGTCAAAATAATCAATGCCATCATAGGTAATAGATTAAATGCAACTAAAATGAATATTGCTATAGAAGCAATAACCATTGAAGCCATTATCAGCTTATGATTAGGATTCTTCTTAATTATTTCGACTATTTTAATCTGCTGCTTAATCGTAAAAGTTGTCAATACTGCAAAGAGCACACAAACGAATAAATTGTATAAAGCACCAATGTATGTGTAAGGATGTTTTGGATCAAAAGCAGTTCCGTGATCAAAAAACTCAATTAATGGTCTTGGATAATACATTCCTAAGATCATTAACGCTACTCCGCCAACAAGAGTTCCTATAACCGAGGAATTGCTAAATCTTTTCCAGAAAACTCCAAGAAAGATTGCCACTACCAATGGTGGGGTTAAAGTTGAATGAAAATATCCGTGTGCTTCATATACTGTTGGAAATTTACTAAATGGAATAACAGTAAGCACACCAAGAAATGTGAACACAGCAGTTGCGATTCTTGCTGAGAATAATTCTTCTCGGTCTTCTTCTTTCCAGGACTGAATCTTTTTTGTTAACCATTTCTTTACAGGTCTGTGTATATCATTTATATAAACTGCTGCGGTAGCATTTAACAAAGTATCAACCGTTGACATAAGAGCGGCTGTTAATGCTGCCATTATAAAACCAAAAACTCCCGGATGAGAAATAATATTTGCTACCACTACGAAAATTGCATCGGGGTTAGTATCAGGTGGAACAACAGATGGATTAGCTACTGAAATTGCTTTTCCGATCCATCCTGCATTTCCAACCACTATTGCGGAAATTGGAAGCATAAAAAGAATATTAAAAGTAGCTGCTTTTCTTCCTTCATCAACACTCTTGCAAGCCATAAATCTCATTACTAATCCCATATTCATAAATAAAAATCCAACCGAGCCAGCAACCCCATCCTGCCAAAATATTCCAACGAAGTTAAACCCAGGTGGATCATTAAAATGAGCAAAAGGTAATTTCCATTCTGTAGGTAGCAAGTTCCAGAACATACCGAAACCACCTATGTAATCAATTCCAAGTAAAAATACTAAAGCTCCTGTAAAGATTAGTATAAATCCTTGCAGCAAATCTGTAAATATTACTGCTGTTTGACCACCATAAGTAATATATATTCCAATTATTAGTGCTATTACGATTACTAAACCCATCAGGGTTACATTGAAATGAAATCCAAAAATTGTAAATTCAGGAGGTAACAGTGGCAGTATTGCTTTTCCCATTGTCAAAAAACCGATTCCCACATATCCAATCATATAAAGCAATAACAAAAACGTCGCAAAAAATCGGGTGATTGGAGAAAATCTTTTTTCAAAATATTCGGGGATTGACCTAATCTTGGTATAGACTATAATTGGCAGCCAACCAAAGATAAAAAAAGGAACGAAAAACCAATCGTTTATATAAGTCATTGTAGATGAGAATCCTGCTTCGAAACCTTTGGCAGAATATTTAATAAAACTATGACTTCCAACACCGGTTGCGACAATACTCATTGCAATTAACCACCATGCAAATCTTCTTCCTCCGAAAAAGAAATCTGTGGTTGTTCTGTTGTATTTACTGAAATAAGCTCCAAATGCTAAAATTGCAATGAAGTAAACTAACATTACAATCCAGTCGCTTGAAGTACCTAAACTGTGATGTGATTCCATATTCCCTGTCAATTAATTAAAGATATAGTGCTGCTAAAATTATAAGTGCGTGAAGTACCATAAAATAAAAAAAACCAAATATTGTTATTCTCCACCAAAATCGGTGCCGCTTATTTGCTGGGTTATAACCCCCGGCTTTTTTAACAATTATCAATCCACTTAAAAAGAATAATCCACCCACACCATATAGGTAAATGTAAGGTAACCAAGTATAATAAATTGAAGGCATATAAATTCTTTCTGAATAATCAAAAATATAAAGCTGCTATTATTAAAAAAGCGTGCATAAACATAAAAAAGAAAAATCCACCGAATAAGATTCTCAACCAAAAGCGATGTTGTTTTTTCTTTAAATTTAATGAACCGCTTTTAACGATTATATACATACCACTGAGGAAAAATAATCCGCCAACGCCGTATAAATATATGTATGGTAGCCAGGATTGGAAAAATGTTTGTAATATCATATTACTAAATAATTATTTCTTAAAGATATATATACTAAAACATTTGATCAATTAACTTAATCTACACCTTAAATTTCCTAATATTTCTGTTAAAACCAATTCTTTTTGTTGAAATTAATAATTTATTAATATGAATTTTAAGTTTTGAGAATTATTTTTTTTTATTTTTAGAATCAATAATAAAATAAGGAGAGAAAAATGGTCAGAATTTTAAAGCTCATAGTTTTTGTAGCTCTTGTAACTTTCTTTTATTCCTGTGGAGAAAAATCAGAAAATCAATCAAATGTAGAGGAATCTAAGAAACAAGATGAAACCTCTTTACAAAATACCAATCAAAACGAAGTCAGCGATGCAACTGCTGTAAAAGTTGATGAAAATATCCCTCATTATGAAAAAACTTCTGGTGTATCGGGTAATCTTTCAAGTATAGGCTCTGATACAATGAACAATCTTTTAACTCTTTGGTTAGAGGGTTTTAAGAGATATTATCCGAATGTAAATATTCAGGTTGAAGGAAAAGGGTCGAGCACTGCCCCGCCAGCATTAATCAGTGGTACAGCTCAGTTAGGTCCAATGTCAAGAGATATGAAGCAGGAAGAAATTGATGCTTTTGAAAAAAAATTCGGTTATAAACCTACAGAATTACGAGTTGCTATAGATGCTCTTGCTGTTTATGTAAACAAAGATAATCCATTGGAAGGATTAACACTTCCTCAGGTTGACGCTATTTTCTCTAAAACCAGAAGGGGAGGATATAAGTCAGATATTACAACCTGGGGAGCATTAGGTTTAACAGGAGACTGGGCTAACAGACCAATAAGTCTCTATGGCAGAAATTCAGCATCAGGGACTTATGGATATTTCAAAGAACACGCACTATTTAAAGGTGATTTTAAGGATAATGTAAAAGAACAGCCTGGCAGTGCTTCAGTTGTTCAGGGAGTAACTGAAGACAGATTTGGAATTGGTTATTCCGGTATTGGTTATAGAACTTCAGGAGTCAAACCCTTACCGATTGCCTTTACCGATAAAGATGTATTCCATTTGCCAGATTATGAAAACTGTTTGAACAAAACTTATCCGCTTGCAAGAACATTAAACATTTATATTAACAAAGTTCCAAATAAACCATTAGATCCTCTGTTAAGAGAATTCCTAAAGTTCGTTCTTTCTTATGAAGGTCAGGAGGTTGTAGTAAAAGATGGATATCTCCCTCTTACAAAAGAATTAATTGAAAAAGAGCTTAAGAAACTTAACTAACACTTGATGAATAAACAGCATAGAAAATCTTTATTCTATGATAAACTTTCCAGAGTAGTTATCTACTTTGGTGGAATCGCTACAATTATATCGGTTATTGCGATCTTAATTTTTATTTTCTCTGAGGCTTTACCTTTATGGTTTGGTGCTGATTCTGAAAAATCTTTAGAAATTAATTATGATGACTTTTCTAAATCTAATGTGCCAATTTTGATTGGTATTGATGAATATAAAGAAATTATTTATGCTGTTACTGACTCGGGAAGAATTGATTTTCTAAACTTAGAACAAGATTCAATTATAAAATCAATTTCACTTGAACAAATAAAGAGTGAGAAAGTTACTGCATTTTCAAAAACCCTTGCCAATAACTTTATTGCTTTGGGAACAGATAAAGGTAAAGCCGTTTTATTTCAAATAGACTTCAAATCTGAATTTATGGAAAATGGTTTACGAACTATAAATCCTGTGTTCAGATTTATTGATCTTATACAACTTGATTCTCTTGAGAATTCAATCTCACATATATCATTCAGATTAAAAGATAGTGAATCATATACAGTGATAGCTGTAAATTCTGATAATAATCTTCTACAATACAGCTACAATAAGAAATCAGACTTTACGGGCGAAGAGCAAGTAAAGATTTTCAGAAGCAGATTAGATCAATTTATTGATACAAAAATTACTTCTGTAGAGTTGGATAATTTTTGTGAAAAACTGATGGTTGGAACTTCTGATGGACAATTGCTTTATCTATCCATTAAAGATGAGGATAATCCTCAACTGATTCAAACAATAAAACCCTTTGGTGATGAACAGGCAGCTATTACCAAACTTGGATTTGTTATTGGAGATCAATCAGTAATTGTTGCGAATTCTAATGGTAAGCTTGCATCTTATATGAGGATATTAGACGAGAAAACAGATTATGGCTGGAAATTAGTAAATCCCCACACTTTCAAGTCTCACAATAACAGTATAAATAGTTTTTCTGCTTCCTCCAGAAATAAAACCTTCATCACAGGAGATGTTAAAGGATATTCTTATTTACATCATCTTACAAGTGAAAGAACTTTATTAGAATTTGTAGGAGACAGTGCTGGAATAAAGGATATTTCATATGCTCCAAAAGGTGATGCTGTGGTTCTCTTATACAATAATTCAAGAATTGCACTTTTTGAAATTGATAATCCACATCCAGAAACTTCATTCAAAACACTGTTTGGAAAAGTATGGTATGAAGGTTACTCTCAGCCGGCTTTTGTCTGGCAATCAACTGGCGGTACAGATGATTTTGAGCCGAAGTTTAGTTTAATCCCGTTAATTATAGGAACCTTAAAGGGCACATTATATGCAATGTTATTTGCTATCCCTTTAGCTTTAATGGGAGCCTTATATACTTCGCAGTTTTCACATCCCAGCATAAAAAATGTAATAAAACCAACTGTAGAAATAATGGCTGCTCTTCCCAGTGTTGTGATTGGTTTTATTGCCGGTCTATGGCTTGCTCCGTTGCTTGAAAAGATATTTGTTGGAGTTATGCTGATATTTATCATTGTTCCTATTATGATTTATATAGGTTTGCAGCTTTGGAACAAACTACCGACAAAAATTTTAGCAAAACTTAAGGCTGGAACAGAACTGATATTTATTATCTTTTTGATAATAATTGGATTTTTTATCTCTCAATGGTTAGGTCCGATAGTGGAAATCTATCTTTTAGGGGGCGATTACAGAATCTGGATTTCAGAGTTCTTTAATCAACAATACGATCAAAGAAATAGCATTGTAGTAGGCTTTGCTATGGGCTTTGCAGTTATACCGATTATCTTTACAATCTGTGAGGATGCTCTTTCAAGTGTTCCATCAAGTTTAACATCCGCCTCTCTTGCATTAGGAGCTACAAAATGGCAAACAGCAACAAGAATAGTTTTACCTACAGCAAGCCCTGGAATTTTTTCTGCTGTTATGATTGGTTTTGGAAGAGCTGTAGGTGAAACAATGATCGTTCTTATGGCTACTGGTAATACTCCTATTTTATCTTTCAGCCCTTTTAACGGTATGCGAACGCTTTCTGCTAACATTGCTGTTGAAATACCTGAAGCTCCTTACGGCGGAACTCTCTACAGAGTTTTATTCCTCGCAGCTACTTTGCTTTTTATTTTTACTTTTATCATTAACACTGTTGCTGAAATTGTCAGACAAAGATTAAGAAAAAAATACGCAGAGCTTTAATCTCTATGAAAAATAACATTAAATCTGGTGAGATTTTTATTTGGTTTACGGGTATGGGACTTGCCGTTAGTCTTATTATGATCTCAGGTTTATTATTGCTTATTCTTCTTAATGGTAAAGATTATTTCTGGCCTTTTCAATTAAATGAGATAAGACTTAATGATGGAAGAAAGGTTTTGGGAGAAGTTGTTAAAGAAGAATTGATTCCTATTCACAATTTGCCGGATTCACTTAAAAATAAAGGTCTAAAGAGAACTCAGCTTAAAATCGGAAACAGAGATATTTATGGATTTGATTTTCAGTGGATTGATGAGAGAAATATTGAATCAATTAACTATCCATCAGATGCTGTTAGAATTGAAAGAACTGAATTTGGTAATTTTTATGGCTTTATTAAAGAACTTCAAATAGATGATAAAATAATAAAACCTGACAATCCTGATTTTTTTGATAAAGTAAAACAATCTGTTGATAAAATATCATCATACAGGAATGAAATAAAAAAGATTGAAAAATCTGATATAGGTGAAGTAAATTATAACATTGAAAAATTAAGATTAGAAATTAAGAAAATTGAATACAAGCATAAGAAAAATGAAAAGTCCCAAAAGTTAATCGCAGATTTAGAGAGATCTATTGAAACAGAAAATGAAAAATATGACGCGCTTAAACACAAAGTTGATTCTATCAGAGAAAAAGCAAATTCATATTCTATTTATTGCGAAGATATCAGCGGAAGACCCAAAACAATCTCTCTTTTGAATGTTATTAGATTTTATAAACCTAACGAAATGAATTTCAGTGATAAGATTGGATTTATGTTTACAAAAATTATTGAATTCATATTTGATGAACCGAGAGAATCAAATACAGAAGGTGGAGTCTTCCCAGCGATTTTCGGTACAGTTATGATGGTGCTTATTATGAGTTTATTTACAGTTCCTTTTGGAGTTCTCGCTGCTCTTTATCTGAGAGAATATGCAAAACAAGGAACATTAGTTCGCCTGGTTAGAATTGCAGTAAATAACCTTGCTGGAGTTCCATCAATAGTATTTGGTGTATTCGGACTTGGCTTTTTTATCTATTTTATCGGAGGGACAATTGATAATATTTTCTATCCTGAAAGATTGCCTTCACCGACTTGGGGAACAGGCGGAATTCTGTGGGCTTCATTAACATTATCTTTACTTACAATGCCGGTTGTAATTGTTGCTACTGAAGAGGCTTTAACACAAATACCACGCGGAATGCGTGAAGCTGCTTTAGCTCTTGGCGCTACAAAATGGCAGGTTACAAGAAGAATAATTATTCCAGCTGCTATGCCCGGGATATTGACAGGATTGATTTTAGCTATGGCACGTGCAGCAGGCGAGGTCGCACCTTTAATGATTACGGGTGTTGTTAAACTTGCACCAACTCTTCCTTTTGATTCTTATTTCCCATTCTTTCATCTCGATAGAAAATTTATGCATCTGGGCTTCCATATCTATGATGTAGGTTTTCAATCTCCTAATATTGAAGCTGCATTACCTATGGTTTTCACTACAACTTTGCTTCTTATTATTATTGTTGTACTCTTAAATATTACTGCTATGATTATTCGAGCAAGATTAAGAAAAAAATATAAAACCTCTGCATTTTAGAACTGGAGTTAATATGGAATTAGTCAATAAAGATATTGTAGAAAAACAAATTGGAAATTCAGAGAAAAGCTCTAAGTTAAAAGTAAAAGTGAAAGATCTTGATTTTTACTACAGTGATGTTCTTGCTTTGGAAAAAATTTCAATGAATATCCCCTCTAATCAGGTTACTGCTCTTATAGGTCCGTCTGGTTGTGGTAAATCTACTTTCTTAAGAACTTTGAACAGAATGAATGATTTAATAGATGGTGTAAGAGTTGAAGGTGAAATTATAATTGATGGTAAGGATATTTATAAATCAGGAATAGATGTAGTTGAATTAAGAAAAAAAGTCGGAATGATTTTTCAAAAATCAAATCCTTTCCCGAAATCAATTTATGAGAATGTAGCTTTCGGTTTGAGAATCGGTGGTTTGGGTAATAAATCCAAATCCGAATTGGATGAAATAGTTGAATTGAGTCTGAAACAAGCTGCCCTTTGGGATGAGGTTAAAGACAGATTAGAAGAATCTGCACTTGGTCTCTCAGGTGGACAACAGCAAAGACTATGTATTGCGCGTGCTCTTGCCATTAAACCCGAAATTCTGCTGATGGACGAACCTGCCAGTGCGTTAGATCCGATTTCAACTGCTAAAATTGAAGAGTTAATTCACGAACTAAGAAAAAATTACACTATTGTAATAGTTACTCATAATCTTCAACAGGCAGCTCGTGTTAGTAACTATACAGCCTTTTTCTATCTGGGTCGTTTGATTGAGTTTGATAAAACCTCAAAAATCTTTACTAATCCATCAAATAAGCAAACCGAAGATTATATTACAGGCAGATTCGGTTAAAATTTATTTAAAAGGAGAGAAAAATGGAACGTTTATTAGATGAACATTTAGAAAAACTAAAGACCAGAGTAATTAAAATGTGTAGTCTGGTTGATGAACAGGTTCAGCTTGTAAGTAAAGCACTTGATGAAGATAATCTTGAATTGGCAAAATATGTTATCGAGCAGGATAAAAAAGTTGATAAATTCGATTTGAAAATCGATAAAATATGTCAAAAAATTTTTGCACTTACTCAACCAGTTGCAATGGATTTAAGACTGATTATGTCTTCTATGACACTTAATACTGATCTGGAAAGAATTGGGGATATTGCAGTAAATATTGCTGAGAATCTTATATTGATCGAAAAGAAACCGGATTTTTATTTTCAGACAAAACTTCCTGAAATGTTTTCAAGTGCCAAGAAAATGTTAAAGAATGCTATTGATGCTTACATAAATGGCAATCCTGAACTTGCAAAATCTGTTATACACGATGATGGAGAAGTTGATAAATTAAATTCTGAAAATCATTCTATCCTTAAAACTATAATGAAACAAAGTCCGGATAATATAGAAGGGGCTGTTGCTTTATTGGTTATTTCAAGAGAATTGGAAAGAATTGCGGATCACTCAACAAACATTGCAGAAGATGTTTTCTTTATTTACGAAGCTCAACTAATCAAACATAAATACGAGAAATTCTTTTTTGAAGATTCTTCTGATGAAGATTAAGGCAGAAAAGATTTTATAATTGATTTTATCCGCGAATCACTGAAAAGATTTTTTTCTGTTCCGTCTTTGATTAGTTTGTTGTTTATAACTGATATCATCCAGCTGAGATAAACAAGCTCTTTTGGTATTTTATCATCATATTTTTCAATTTGCTCCCGATTAAGAAAACTCATAACAAGACCAATAATTTTAGATTCATCTGCTATTAATCTCTCTAATAATTCTGATTCTTTTTCATTCAATTCTGATGAAATTTTTCTTATAAATAAAAGTGAAATAATCTTATTATCTGAAAGAATATTATTCTTTAATTCAAAATACTTTATGAATCTTTCTGATATATCTATTGTTTCGTCATTAAATATTGATTTGATTTTTTCAATTATATCATTCGATTCCCATTCAAGTACAGCATTATATAATTCATCTTTTGAAGTGAAATAATGATATATAGTAGCTTTCCCAATTCTGATATCTCTTGCAACTTCTTCTAAGGTAGTTTTATAATATCCGAGTTTAGAAAATCTTTTAGAAGCCGCTTTAATTAACTGATTTTTTCTTTCGTTGTTTTTCATAGCGTTAAAATAAAAATAATTCGTATAAAAAATTAAATTTATGGAATTAACATTTCACATAGTTTTTTTGCTTTAACTAATTTCTGTTGTATAATTTTTAATATTATAATTTATATTCAGTAATCCTGTCTTAAACAAAAAATGCTGTCTGTGCCTTTTTAAGATTGCTTCTTAAACAGTCAAAAAATTTTTATTTTAAGCCATAATTATTAAAAAATATTATGATCGAATTAGGAAATATTAAAATTGGTGCTAATAAACCATTGGTTCTGATTGCTGGTCCTTGTGTAGTAGAATCAAAAGAAATCATTTTCCAGACTGCAGAAGAAATAAAAAGAATCACTGATAAACTTGAAATTCCTTTTATTTTCAAGTCCAGCTTTAAAAAAGCTAACAGAACGAATATTAATTCATTTGTTGGACTTGGAGACAGAGAGGCAGTTAAAATTTTAAGTGAACTTCGTCAAAATCTTAGTATCCCAGTATTAACTGACATTCATAAAGAAACGGACATTGACTTAGTATCAGGTTCAGTTGATATTATACAAATTCCTGCTTTCTTATGCAGACAAACAGATTTACTTTTAGCCGCTGGTCAGTCGGGATTAGTGGTAAACATCAAGAAAGGGCAATTTCTTGCACCAGGGGATATCAGACACGCCGCAGAAAAGGTTGCTTCAACCGGAAATAAAAAAATAATGCTTACTGAAAGAGGGACAACATTTGGATATCATAATCTTGTCGTTGATATGAGGTCACTTGTGATAATGAAAGAATTAGGTTATCCTGTTGTAATGGATGCAACCCACTCCGTTCAACTACCAAGTAAAGAAAATGTTAGTGGTGGAGAACCAAAATTTATAAAACCACTTGCAAAAGCTGCTGCTGCGGTTGGAATTGATGCATTGTTTTTAGAGGTTCATCCCAATCCAGAAAAAGCCTTGAGTGATGCTTCAAGCCAGTTGCCTTTAAATGAATTGGAATCACTTCTTACAGAAATTAAAGCAATAGATTCATTAATAAAATCTTTCAGTAAATAAAAAAAATTAAATGAACAATCATCAGAAACTAACTCTTACTAACGATCAGATTATAGATCACGCAAAAGAAGTAATTCGTATTGAAGGAGAAGCTGTCTTAAATCTTATAAACTCTATTGATAACGAATTTGTAAAAGCAGTTGAAATAATTTATAAATCAAAAGGGCGAGTGGTGTTAACCGGGCTTGGAAAAAGTGGCCTTATTGCCAGAAAAATTGTGGCAACTTTAAACTCAACGGGCACACCCGCAATTTTTCTTCATCCTACTGATGCATTGCACGGAGATTTAGGAATGGTTAGAGGTGAAGATGTTGCCATTGTAATTTCCAAAAGCGGTGCAAATGAAGAAATTTTGAATCTGCTTCCTATATTTAAACGGATTGGCGTTAAAATAATTTCAATGACGGCAAATAAAAACTCTAAGTTGGCTCAGCAATCGGATGTATTTTTAAACATTTATGTTAAAGAAGAAGCCTGCCCATACGATCTGGCACCAACTGCATCTACCACTGCAACATTGGCTTTAGGTGACGCAATTTCAGTTACTCTTTTGCATCTTAGAAATTTTACAGTGGAAGATTTCGCTTTACTTCACCCTGCCGGTAGTCTTGGTAAAAGATTGTCTTTGAAGATAAAAGAGATTATGATTACCGGAGATAAAATTCCTATCGTTAAAGAAAATGATTTAATGACGAAAGTTATTTATGAAATTTCCAGTAAGAGACTCGGAACTACTTGCGTGGTTAATGATGATGGCACTCTTACAGGAATTATTACAGATGGAGATTTAAGAAGACTTCTTGAAAAAACTTTGGATATTAAAAATCTTTGTGCTGCGGACGTAATGACCAAAAATCCAAAAGTAATTAAATCTGATACTCTTGCTTCTTTTGCTTTGCAGATGATGGAAAACTTTAAAATCACTTCACTGATTATTATAGATGATAATCTAAAACCAATAGGTATCATTCATTTACACGAGTTAATTAATCTTGGACTTCAATCCAGATGAAATATCTTTTGTCTCTTCTGATGATGTTATCATTTTTTAGTTGCAAAAGTGAAAGACTAAAACCGCCCATCGATTATACTTTTAAGGATGAAGATATTCCTTTGCAGGAATCCTGGAATTCTGAAGTAACTTTTTCTGACTCAGGAAAAATTAAAGCAATTTTATTTGCTGGTCATATTCAGGTATTTCCTCAGAGAAATGAAACAATTATCAACGATGGAGTTAAAGTTGATTTTTATGATGAAGATCAAATTAAAACTACAACTCTTACTTCAAAACGAGGCAGAGTAGATGATTTAACAAGTGATCTTTATGCAATTGACAGTGTTGTGGTATTTAGTGACAGTCTCACAGTTTATACGGAATTGATAAAGTGGAAAAATGATGACAGAAAAATTGTTTCTGATAAATTTGTTACTATTATCTCTCCAACAGAAAAAATTCAAGGTTATGGTTTTGAATCTGATCAATCACTAAAGAACTATGTAATTTATAATATCACTTATGTGACAAGAAGAGATACGATTTAATGAAAATATTAACACTTATCTTTTTTCTCTCAGTTAACCTTTTTGCTCAAAGTGAGTTGATTACTATTGTTGGAGATAGTCTTAAAGGAATGGTAATTAATGGAGAGTCAGTAAGAGAGGTTTCCGGAAATGTAGTTCTTACTCAAGGAAATGTCAGAATTACTTGTAATCAGGCTATTCAATACCTTGCGAGAAATGATGCTGAACTAATCGGCAATGTAATTGTTACTCAGGACACCTTGACAATCAGAACTGAAAGAGGATTTTATTTTGGTAATCTTAGAAAGACTACAAGCAACTCCAAAGTAACACTTGATGATAAAAAAATAATCCTTTCGGCAAATCAAGGCGAATATTTTTTTGATGAACAGAGAGCATTTTTCAAAAATGATGTTAGGTTATATGATACTGTCTCAACTCTAACATCAGAAACTTTGACTTATTACAGAAATGAGGATAAGGCTATCGCAGTTGGTCTGGTTAAAATTGTTGATATTGAAAATACAATATATGCTGATAGTCTGGAGCATTACCGAAATCTGCAAAAGTCTTATGCCTTCAGAAATGTTCTAATAAAAAATAATAACAATAATGTACTGGTCTTCGGTAATTATCTCGAAGATAACAGATTAACCAAATATACTCTTATCGATAAAATGCCTTTGTTAATTCAGATAGATACAGTAATCGTGAAAAAAGATGATGATACCGAAGATATAACCTTCGACACTCTTTTCATTTCCTCCGAAAAAATGGAGGTCTTCAGAAATGCAGAAGATATATTTATTGCAACTGATTCAGTAAAAATTATACGAGGATTATTTAGCTCATTAAATGATATTACATTTTTCTTCAGGGACTCTTCAAAAATCATTACTCATAAAAAAGCAGACGAACTAAAGCAACCTGTAATCTGGTACGGCTATTCTCAATTAACAGGAGATTCAATTACAATCTGTCTCGTAGATAATAAAATCAATCAACTTGATGTTGATGGCACTTCATTTATGTTGACGCAAAATGAAAATTTTCCTGAAAGATTTGACCAATCTTCCAGCTCTGCAGCAAAGATTTTTTTTGATAATAATAAAGTAAAACGTGTTGAGTATTTTGAAAATGTATTTTCCATTTATTTTATGTATGATGAAAATCAGCCGAATGGTTTAATTAAAGCAAATTCAAAAGATGCTGTTATTTATTTTGATGATGATGAAGTTAGTGATGTAAAATTAATTGGCAATCCGGGAACTGAATATTATCCTGAAAATCTTGTTGAAGGCAGAGAAAGAAATTTTCTGCTGCCCAAGTTCAATTTAATTCAGGCAAGACCATCTAAAGATCAAATGTATGAAAAATTAAAGAATTTTAAATGGCACACACATTAAGAAGCGAAAATCTTGTTAAAATTTATAAGAAGCGAAAAGTTGTAAATGATGCCTCTGTAAAAGTTTCAAAAGGGGAAATTGTCGGTTTATTGGGTCCTAACGGAGCGGGAAAGACAACTACTTTTTATATGATTACCGGAATGATAAAACCTGACAGCGGGAAAGTTTTCCTCGACGAAAAAGAGATTACAAAAATTCCTATGTATCAACGAGCAAGACTTGGAATAGGTTACTTACCTCAGGAAGCTTCTATTTTTAGGAGACTAACTGTGGAAGAAAATCTTTTAGCTGTTTTGGAAATGACAAAATTGAATGCAAAGGAACGTAAAGAAAAATGTGAAAAATTGTTGGAAGAACTTTCAATCACCAGAATAAGAAAAAGTATTGGTTTTCAGCTTAGCGGAGGCGAAAGAAGACGTACTGAAATAGCTCGTGCTCTGGCTACTGATCCAAGTTTTATCCTTCTCGATGAACCTTTTGCCGGTGTTGATCCTATCGCTGTTGAAGATATTATGAATATTGTGGCTAATCTTAAAAATCGTGGTATTGGAGTTCTGATTACCGACCATAACGTTCACGAAACTTTAAGCATTGTTGATAATGCCTATATTCTAATAAACGGAGTAATTTTCAAGCAGGGGACTGCACAAGATCTTGCTGAAGATGAAGAAGTACGAAAACTTTATTTAGGAGAAAAATTCCGTTTGGACAGATATAGTTAGATTTAGAGAGAATTACCTATTATCCTATCTACTTGTAAGTGAACCTGTATTATTTTGTAATGCAGGAAAACGCATCCCTGAAGTCTTCGTTATCATACTTAATACATTAAGAGATTATCAGATGCCTTTGGAATTTTATTTTAAGTTCTTATAGCACACATAAAACCAAGACTATTTCAAAATGATTTTCAGTAACAAACTCACAGACAAATATACTTTAAGGATTGTTTGTTAATAAAAATCAGATTTATCTGTCAAATAATTGAGAATATAGAACCTTTTTGTTTATTTTTATCATAAATTAGATTATAATTTTTTGGGTTTTTTATGAAATGTAGAAATTGCAAAAAAGAAAATCCTGAAGGTACCAAATACTGTAAATATTGCGGAGAATTACTGTATGAAATGATATCTTGTCCAAATGGCCATCATTACAATTCTTCTGAAAAATACTGCCCCTACTGCCCGCCTCCCGACACTGAAAAAACAGTCATTTTAGATGATATGAAAACTATTGCTGAAAAAGCTGTAAAATCTGTGGATTCTTACGATAAAACAGTTATTGATAATTCAAAGACAGAACTTGAAAAACTTGAAGGTAACTTCAGCGATAAAACAGTAATCGCATCAGCAGAACAATCCAAACCTCAGTTAGAGAAAATCTCTCCCCAGAATTCAAGAAAATTAATAGGATGGTTAGTCACTTTTGATATTGATTCCAACGGCAAAGATTTTAGATTATTTGAGGGCAAAACTACTATCGGAAAAAATAATAAAAATGATATAATAATTCTGGACCCTTCTGTTTCAAATAATCACGCTATTATTCTCTACAGACCTCTTGATAAAAAATTATATATTCAGGATAATCTCTCTACAAATGGTACCTTTGTTAATGATAAACTTATAGATGACAAGCAAATTCTTTCAGATAATGATATAATTAAAATAGGTAAAATCAATCTTAAAGTTAAATTGATATAATAATTTCAGGGGTTTTTATGAAAGTATTTTATTTATTCATCCTTTTAACAAGTTCATTCTTATTTGCTCAGAATATAAATCTCAAACTTATTAAAACAGAAACAGAGAGATTCCCAAACGTATCTTCTGGTTTGCAGGTTTATGATAATTACGATGAACCAATTACAGATTTAAAGCCTGAAAACTTTAAAGTAACATTATCCGGTAAATACGCCGATTCAATCAAAATTACCACTTATAAACAAAGCGGAGCAGGTATCAAAATAGTTCTTTGTATTGATGTATCAAAAACTATGGTTGGTGAACCATTTAATGCTTTGAAAAAAGCAGTTAATAAGTATATTGATGAGTTAAGAAATACTGATAGAGTTGCCGTTTATACTTTTGGAGATGATGTAACTATGCTTTCAGACTTTAGCGGCGATAAACAGTACCTTAAAGATATTATCAATAAAATTAAACCCGATGGAAACTATACAGAACTTTATTCAGGATTGTATAAAGCTGTAAAAAAATTAGCTGATGATAAAGATAAAGAAGGAAAAATCGTCGTTGTAATCAGCGATGGTAAGGATGAAAGTAAAACTAATACTTATTCAGATAAGGATGTTATAGAGCTCGCAAAAGAAAACGGAATTCCTGTCTTTGCAATTGGTTACACCAAAATTGATAAAATTTATCTTCAGTCCCTTGAAAAAATTTCTGATAATACAAACGGCAGATATTATTACTCGCCGGATGAAGAAAATCTCGAAAAACAATATAAAAAAATGAACAATCAGATACAGAATATTTACCTGCTTAACTATACTTTTTTTGATTTTGCAGGAGATGGAAATGAACATACTCATACTGTAACTGTAACTAAAAATGGCAGTGCTAAATCGGTCTCAAATAAAGTACTTATTCCAGGTGGTATTGCTCCTGTAAAGAAACAAGAAATTCTTATCAAAGCTGATGAAAATTATATAATTTATTATGTTATTGGCGGTGTTGGTTTGGTTGCTGTTGTTTTTCTATTCATTGTTTTATCAAAGAAAAAGAAAAAGGCAGTTGAAGAGATTTCTCAGCCTCAAGCCGGCATTTCAGAACCTGTTAAAGATTCTTCTGAGAGTGAAACTGTAGTCGTAAAACAGGAGGTCGAAGAATATGCGGGTGACAAAACAGCTATAGATTTAGATAAAACTGAAATTTCAGGAATTTCGGATTTATCAGGTGAGCGAACTGTTATTTTAGGTCAGGAACCTGCAGCTGCTAAGTTAGATTTTAAAATTGGAACACTTGCCGGGCAGTC
The DNA here is from genome assembly GCA_937942875.1 of uncultured Ignavibacterium sp. Lineage (GTDB taxonomy): Bacteria > Bacteroidota > Ignavibacteria > Ignavibacteriales > Ignavibacteriaceae > Ignavibacterium. Next base: position 89,765 of record CALEBT010000047.1, read on the forward strand.
TTTTTCTCTAAACAAAAAAGTCTTTAAGATTGGAAGACGGCAGGATAATGATCTGATTATAGACGATAAAACTGTTTCAGGTTATCATAGCGAAATTCATTTTGATGGCAGGACTTATTCGATTATTGATAAAGGCAGCACCAACGGTACTTATGTTAATGGTACTAAAATTTCTCAACAGCGTTTGTTTAGTGGTGATACTATTAAAATTGGAAGCAATGAAGCATATTTTATAGGCTGATCAATCCTGTTTTCGATTAACCTGTAAATCAGAAAACAATATTATTCAGACTATTCTTAATGGTGTATTTTATTTATGAAAGTTAATTGTGCCTGTGAATGTTGCTATTTGAAAATTTTATTATTTAAAATTCTTAAAATGAAATCAATATTAAATAAAATTGTAATTGATAATTAAAAATTTTAACAAATAATAATTGGTGATTTATGAAAGTAAAAATTCAACAAGCCAATTTGAGCGATGTAGGAAAGAATAGAAAAGAAAATGAAGATTATTACGGCTCATTTAATATTCAGGATTTAGAGATTTTTATTGTAAGTGATGGGATGGGCGGATATAAAGGAGGATTGGCTGCATCTCATATCGTAGTTGATACTGTAAGAGAATATTTCGAGCAAAAATACAAAAAAGATGAAAACATAATTCAGCATATTAAATTAGCTTTGGAGCAGGCTGACCTGAGAGTAAAACAAAAAGCTGATGAAGACATTGAATTAAAAAATATGGGAGCTACTGTAGTTTTACTTATCATCAGAGATGATAAAGCTTATATAGCACACATCGGAGACAGCCGTGCATACATAATAAGAGATAAAAAAATAAATAAGATTACTAAAGATCATTCTCTTGTTCAGCAAATGGTGGATGGAGGTATAATAACTGAAGAACAGGCAAAAAATCACCCCAAAAGAAATATTATAACGCATTCACTTGGACACGGTGGGAAATCTGATGTAGAAATTCAAGAACCTTTACAACTCTTTAAGGATGATATTTTAATCCTCTGCACCGATGGTCTTACCGGTCACGTTGAGGATTTTGAAATTCAAAATATTGCTCTTGAAAATGAGCCTATCACTGCCGTTCATAAACTGATTGATCTTGCAAATGATAGAGGTGGTAAGGATAATATAACTGTTCAGATAGTTAAAATATTAAATGGTAAAAGGAAACCACTTGATGAAAAAATTAAAAAGAAAATCATACATTATTTTCTTTATTCGATTTTTGGTTTGGCATCAGTAGCATTTTTTATCATTGCCAGTCTTTTGACAGGAATTTTCGACCAAAATGGCAGTATCAAAAAAATTAGTAATACTGATACAGACTCAATTGCCAATACTAAGA
>CALEBT010000048.1 GCA_937942875.1 uncultured Ignavibacterium sp.
TTAGTTTCAGGATTAAACGGATTCGGGTAGTTCTGATTGAGTACATAATCAGTAGGAATATTATCATCTATTAACTCAACAGAATTTGGGAATCTGGTAAATCCTAATTTAGCTAATGTTGATGAATCAAGCGGTTCTGCAAAGAATAAATGAGCATTGTCAAAAGTTGATTTCAAATATACCCAGGCATTTGGATCTGAAGGAAAGATGTTCGGATCACCTGTGTATGTAGCAAAGTCAAGCTTTATAGCACCAAACCAGTCTGCGGTTAGTGGAACAACTCCAGTAGGTCCAACTATTTTTTTTGTGGTTGCATTCCAGGTTGTCAATGTCATTTTACCTGTATTGTTATATTCAGTTATGGCAGGTACACCAGCGCCCATATTATTATGGCAATCTGAACAGGTTGTAGCATTTTTGGTTTAAAAATAGTATAAGATTTTTTTTCATACAACACCACCTTTCGTTATAATTTGTGTTTTAAGTATTGATAAGACTTCCTTTAGAAATATATCTTCTGGATTTTGATTAAGTGCTTTTTCAAATAAATTTATTGAATTATCTAGGTCGCAATAAAGCCACAACATTGACAATGCTATAAGATCATCAGCAGATTTTATCACAGCATATTTTGATTCAATTAACTTTATTAGCTCAGGACAAGGACAATCTTCTTCTGCAATATCAATGTTAATAATTATAAATGGATCTTCTTTGATTAATTTTAGAAAAAATATTTTTGCTTTTTCTAGTTCTCTTTCAGCAATATAACATATGATAAGTTTCTTTATAATATTATTAGGAAATTCATTCCCAAAGGCTGCATTAAAGGCATCAATTGCTAATTCATACTTTCTTGATAAGAAATAATGATTTCCTAACATTTCACTCATATACCCCGATTAACCAAATAGCATGCCATATAAACTCTTATTTTTAGTAAAAATATAAGGTTAAATCATTTTTTAAATTATATAAATATGCAACAAATTGTTGAGTTATGTATATAAAACTTTGAAAATAATAAAATTATAGATTCTGCAACAATCTGTTGCTAAAAAGAACTGAAACAACACCTAATTTATACCAAGAGCTTTTAATTTTCTCCATAGGGTTGTACGGTCGATACCAAGTTCTTTTGCGACTTCGGATTTGTTCCACTTGTGTTTATTTAGTAATTCAATAAGAGAAATACTGTCCAATATTTCCAAACCTTTATGAAAATTTTTTTTCTGACAATCTGTTGCTCCTCTTATTTTTTTATGCAATGAACAGACACAAAGATTTTTATCAGGTTTGTTTTTAATAACTGCATACTCTATCGCATTTTCCAATTCACGGACATTACCCGGCCAGCTATAGCTCATCATAAGCTCAAGAAAATCTTCTTCAACTCCCGGGATGTTTTTCTTATAAATAATAGAAAATTTATTAAGGAAATGATTAATCAGAAGTGGTATATCTTCTTTTCTCTTATTCAGTGGAGGAATATCTATATGAATTACATTTAATCTGTAAAAAAGATCTTCCCTAAATTTACCTTCTCTTAGAGCTTTCTCAATATCAATATTCGTAGCTGCAATTATCCTTACATCACAATATCTGGTAACTGACTCACCAAGTCTCTCAAACGATCCATCCTGAAGCACTCTTAAGATCTAAGGCTGCAAACTGTATGGCATTTCACCTATTTCATCTAGGAAAATAGTTCCCTTGTTTGCAAGTTCAAATCTACCTAATCTTTCCTTATAAGCATCAGTAAAAGCACCTTTAACATGGCCAAATAGTTCGCTTGCCAGGAGATTCTGTGGAATTACAGAAATATCAATTTTTATATATTTCTCATTTTTTCTTCTGCTGAGCTTCTGGATTGCATCAGCTATTAATTCTTTTCCCGTTCCTGTTTCACCTGTTATCAGCACTGGTGCATCTGTTTCAGAAATCTGTTCAATTAGAGAAAATATCTCTAACATTTGCTTTGATTTTGAAATTATGCCGTGAAATGAATTATCTTGATTTAATAAAATTTCATATTTTTTAAGCAAACTGATATCACGCAAAGTAATGACAGCACCAACAGGAATTTGATTATCATCTTTTAAAACTGCCACGTTAATTCTGACTGGTTTTGGTTGGTCATCCTTGCACTCGATCTCTATATCAAGATCGAATATACTTTGGTTAGTTTTGAGAACACGAAGGATAGGACAATTATCAGTACAAAATTCTGAGTGGAAAACATTCTTACAAATTTTTCCAATTACTTCATCTTGAGTAAAACCAGTAATTTTAGCAGCTGCCTGATTTATAAATGTAATCCTGAACTCTTTATCAACTGTAATTACCCCTTCAGCAAGAGAATTGAGAATTGTATTTGTATCTTGATCTTTCATTTAATTGCTAACTGTTAATATTAAATACACACCTCCAAATATCACAAATATTCCACAGATTCTTTTAATCCATAACACAGCTTTAGAATCTGCGGACCAATTAAGGTACTTCTGAACTTTGCCAGTTAAAGTTCCCGCTCCAACAATGATTCCGCAGTGACCAACACCGAATGCGATTAAAAGAGATATGGCAAAAGCGTAGTTAGTTTGAGCAACCTGAAAGACTACTCCAAGCACTGGAGCCATATAAGCAAAAGTACAAGGACCTAAAGCAATTCCAAATAAAAGACCCAAAATTAAAGCTGCAAGTAATCCTTTAGACCTGGTTTGTTTAAGTCCTAATGTATTCCAATCTAATTTAATAATATCCAATAAATACAAACCCACCAAAAAGAAAATTCCTGCAACAAGATAATTACCCCATAAACCAACATCTCCCATTAACCTGCCCAAAGATGCAGTTATTATGCCTATTGCAGCAATTGTAATTAATATCCCAATTGCAAAAATTAATGAGATATAAAATGTTCGTGATAAAGAAATTTTACCCTGCGAAGTTATGTAACCAATAATCAAAGGGATACTTGAAAGATGACACGGCGAAAGAAGAATGCTCAGTACACCCCATCCAAAAGAAGCAATTAATGCAATCCAGGCTGTGCCCATCATCGCTTCGTAAAGTGTATCAAATAAACTGTCTAACATTTATTTTTTTCTACCTTTCTGTAATATCCGTAAAAGCAAGTATCTAGAAATCAAAGTATTATTAGTTCCATTACTTTTTCGGTTTTAGTCCTCTACTTTTCAGCAATTTTTCAATTTCTGCTTCAGGATAAAATCCCTCATGTCTGTGAAATTCTTTTCCATTCTCATCAAGAAATACCTGTGTGGGGATCAATCTTATTTTATAAATCTGAGCATAATGCTTTTGTTCTTTTGTCCACACATCATAAAAAACAACTTTAACCTGATTACCATACTTTTCTTCTATCGATTTCATAACTGGTTGCATCATCTTACAAGGGATACAATTAACTGACCCAAGTTCGATAAATGTTACTTTGGGTTTTGTTTCAACTTTAAGAGATTTCTTATTGCTCGTCGATTGAGAATTTACAGACTGGGTAAAAACAAAAAAAATCAATATCCAAATTAGTTTTTTCATTTTATACTCCATTAAGTCATTTTAGTGTCTGCTAATTTTATGATATAATAATTCAAGTATCATCAATCATTTTATTATAACTTCGACTCTACCGAATATCACGCCAATATTCTTAGTAACTATATTATCATTTACTTTTGTTTTAAGTTTACGGCACATTGAATTGCCGAGATCAGGAATCTTTACTTGATACATTTTTTTAACCTTCTTAACTTTTTGCAAACCATCAACTAACTAAATTTACCACTCAATATTTGTAGTCTATCAGGAATTAATTATCGTAATTTGATTCATAATTATCAACAATTTTAATACCAATTGGTATTCCAATATTAATTACAGATTTTTTATTTAATATTCTCATAAATGAGAGAATTATTTTCCATCATTCTTAAAAATGAAAGATTTCTCTTCTATTTAACTTATTAAAAATCAGGTGTAGACATAATTCCGTTCTACATACAAATTTGTAGATGGATAACTTCATTTTCAAAAAATACATATACTTGATGATTTAAGCTTTTGTATACACCAAGTTCTTTAATGTTCGTATTTATATTCTAAAACCTCTAGGCATAAACAGGCAACTATATCCTTGAAGCTCAAAAGTCCATTCTGGTAGTTGAAACATTTTATCTTCTCCTTTTAATTTTTTTATAGTTTATTCATCCCAGAAATACATTTTAGCTTCAGTTGAATGAGGATGAGAGTTTTGTATTTCCTTTAATGTTTTTCTTAACTGCGAATTATCTTTTATCCTAATGTAACGAGCTGTTTCTCTTGCAATTAACAACTTGGGATATAAAGATGTATCTGATAATTCGTTAATATTTTCATCAATTATTTTTATTATGTCATCATATCTACCTTTGGGCATAATTGTTTCTGCAATCCCTAATCTCAACATTGCTCTGAATTCTTCTGCAGGCAAATAACCATTGAAGTGATAATATGAACTTCCATTATGATCAAGGAAATAAAAAGCCGGTGTCCAATAAGCACCGAGCATTTTTCTTACTTCTCTGTCTTTTATCAAATCAAGTTTGAGAAGGACAAACCATCCATTCATTTCATCAATAACTTTTTGATCTTTGTAAGTTGTTGCGTTCATTTTTTTACAGCCGCCGCAACCATCCATTTCAAACTGAAGTAGAATTACTTTTTTTGTTTTTAATGATTCCTCTTTTGCTTGTTCAAGATTTGTTAACCAATTCATAGTTATCCTTTTTGTTTATTTGCTTTTTTATTACAGATTACTTCGGTCATTATTGCTCTTTCTCAAAAATATAAAACAACGTTGGTAAAAATACCAACAACATACCTAATCCAAAATTTCACTTAACATTTGCAATAGAACACCGCTAGTGAAATGTTGCAAAAACCTATTGAGCAAGATAGCCACCGTCAATTGAAAAATATCCACCTGTTATAAAAGATGATTTTTCAGAACTTAAAAACAACACAAGTTCAGCAACTTCTTCTGGCTTACCCAATCTTCCTATTGGATGAAGCGGAACAAGTAATGATTCATCTATATCTTTTATCATAGGCGTTTTAATAAATGCAGGACCTACAGAATTGATCCGTATGTTTTGATGTGAATATTCTAAGGCTGCATTTTTAGTTAGGCCAACAACACCATGCTTCGCCGCTACGTATGCCGATGCATTTCGAAATCCCACCTGTCCTAAAATGGATGTCATATTTACTATTACTCCACCTCCACTCTTTATCATCGCTGGAATTTGATAATGCATTGCATAAAACACACCAGAAAGATTTATACTAATAACTTTATTCCATCCATCAATGGGGTAGTCCCCTACAGGAGCAAGAGGCCCGGCTATTCCGGCATTATTACAAGCTATATGTAAAGCACCAAATTTCTCAACTGTTTTCTTCACAAGCAGTTCATTATCCTCCGGTTTTGAAGAATCACACTTAACAAATATAGCTTCACCTGCACTTTTCTCAATTATCGAAATGACTTTCTGAGCACCAGATTCATCTATATCAGCAATAACGACTTTTGCACCTTCAGCAGCATAAAGAATAGCTACTTCTTTGCCTATACCAGATGCTCCTCCAGTTACAATTGCTACTTTTTTCTCAAGCTGTTTCATTTTATTTATCCTTAAGTTTTTTATTGTTATTTATTTTCTTTGCGACCTAAGCGAACCAACCTCTTATTTACAATGTAATTATATATACTTTTGGAAATTCATTCATAAATTTATTGAAATTTTCTATTACCATTTTCGATTCATCTTTTTCAACCGCTTCAATCCATTTTTCAACCAATAATTTTATTGGTGAATAAGCTTCGTCGAAAGTCTCGTTGTTAAATTCTTTTGCTTTCATATCAACTTTGTTGAGTACGTTTTTAATTATTGGCAAATTTTCTTTTGTGCCTTTAATATTTTTTGCATTAAACATATCCATCGCCATTCTTAATTCAGCACGCAACGAAAACATAACATCGGTTAAATCAGTTGTACCGTTGTTTTTGTGCATCCTGCCAAATATGCGGCAGAAATTTCCGCAGTAGTTTGATACTAATCTATATTGTTTTTTCTCAACTCTTTCTTTTACAATTAAAATATTATCTGATAGATCTTCAAAATATGTTTTCCATAATGGATCGTTTGCATATTCTGATGGCGGATTATCAGCATATTTTTCTTGCAATGTTTTTAATTCAGATGAAAGTTCATCCAAGTTATTCAACATTTTTTGTTGATCAAATATACTCATATCCCGCAACATACCGCAAGTCATTACTGCTTTTTTATGCCACGGCGCTGCATCTTTATCAAAAGAATTTGTCTGTACAAAAGCAAAGCTACTAACTGTTAATACGAACAGAGCGAAAAAGAATTTCTTGTGTAACATTTTTATCTCCTTTTATTTTTGGATGAAACTCTGTGTGTTTTTTCTCTGTGGCTCTTTGCGTAACTCTTTCTTTTACATGGAGAACCACAGAGGTTTACTAAATTGTTCTCACTTTTCTCTTCTCAAATATGTAATACAATGCTGGCAAAAACAGAAATACCAGCAGCAAACCAAATATCAATCCGCCGATTACAGCAATTGCCATTGGCTTCAGAAGTTCCGTTCCTTCTCCGAGACTCAGAGCAAGAGGGAGAAGACCGAAGATGCCAACAATAGCCGTCATGAGAATCGGACGTAGCCGGATGGTAGCTCCTTTCGTGATTGCTTCCTTTATTGCAATTCCCTTACTCCGAAGTTGATCGACGAAAGTTATAAGTACTACACCCTGGTTGACTTCAATCCCGGCGAGGATAACAATGCCAATCATCACCGTTATGCCAATAGGCTGGTTTGTAAGCCAGAGGGCTAGCGAAACACCAATAAGAGAAAGCGGAACCATAATAAGAATCATGAATGGTTTAATAAAATCTTCAAAGTTGATTACCAGAACAACGTAAGCAAAGAACATTGCAATCAAAAGAATAATTATCATCGTCTTGAAATTTTCTCGGAGCATTTGCGATTGACCGCCAAAATTAATTTTATATCCAGCCGGCAGTGTAAATGTTCTTAATAACTTTTGAATTTCTGCTGTTGCTTCACCAACTGTTTTACCGGTGACATTTGCCGTTGCCTTAATAACCCGGTTTTGATCTTTTCTATCTATTTCCAAAGGACCTGAACGCTGTTCAACTTTTGCGATTGTATTTAATCTCATTTTGCTTCCATTGCTTGGATAAACAGAAAGATTTTCTACATCGCTTATACTTTTAATTTGAGATTCCTCAACAACAATTCTTATGGGATAATAGTAACCACCTTCTTTGAATTGTGTTGCAACATTTCCATCAATGCTTGATTTTATTGTTGATGCAATTTGATTTACGCTTAATCCCTGATCAATAGCTTTGGTTCTATCAACAAATATTTGATATTCAGGTTTTGTAATATCAATTGAAACATCAATGCCGGTTAGTCCATCAACTTGTTTTAACAATCCAGAAACTCGTGAAGCATTTTCAAAAATATTTTCAATCGGTTCGCTTCGTGGCGCAATTACTTCTACTTCAATATCAAACTCACCGGTTTGTTTTATTCCTTTAAGCTTGGTGTGAAATGTTTTAATCTTCAAACCGGGAAATTTCACATTCTGCTGAACAAGTGGAGTAAGCCATTCAACATATTCATCGGTGGTCATCGGACGGTTGGCGGGTTTAACAAGCTGAATATTTACTTCACCTTCGTTTGCAATTTCATAAGTTACAAGTCCCCAGATTTTTCCGCCGGATAAAGATGAATATTTTTCAATGTACGGCTGCCCTTTTACAAAATCTTCAATCTGTGAAATTACTTTGTGTGTCTGTTCCATTGAAGAACCGGTAGGCATTTTGATTTTGATTGTTATCAATCCGTCATCTGCTTTTGGAAGAAACTCTGAACCGACTTTGTTTAAGAAAAATATTCCGACAAAAAATAATCCTATAGTAATTAGAACAACAATCCATCTCAGTTTTAATGACCATTTGAGCAACGGTTTATAGGGCTTTATAATAAACTGAATAAGTTTATGGGCAAATCTTGAAACAATTCCAATTTTTACTTCAATTGGTTTTCCTTCTTTGAATAACAAA
>CALEBT010000049.1 GCA_937942875.1 uncultured Ignavibacterium sp.
TCCAGGCCAGTTCATTTCACTTTTTGATGTACCGGGATTATTGCTACTAAAACTCGTTTGACCTAATACAAGATCCGGAGTAGTATTCCATGCAGTTGGAGCGGTATTCCAGACTAAAACACGATTATTAAATCTATCACAAACAATTAAGTTTGTGCCATTTGTAGCTAATCCATTCGGATGATTGAAAAGAAGAGCACCTCCTGTTTGATTAAACCCTTTACCAGATACCATTAAATCTGCAAATTGATTGTCCGTAAACCAAGGTTGTGAAAAGAGATTAATTGTTGTTATGAAAAACAGCGGAAACCATTTTCTCATACTTCCTCCTAATAATCGGTTTAAAATAAATTTTGCCTAATAAAAATATTAATGCTTAGACAATAATTTACAAGTTTTGGTTTAAATACTTATAGCAGACTAAAGAAAGAGAATAAGTAGAAAGAATTGTTTTATTAAAAATGCCCTTATTTTCAGAAGGCTTTTTGTAATCATATGGTACTACTTGGTCAGTACCATCTTCTTAACTTCTGTAAATGAACCAGCTGTTAATCTGTAGAAATATATTCCGCTTGGTAAAGACACGCCGCGGTGTGTCCCTACGGCGTTGAATTCAACTTCATATCTTCCTGCTTCCCGATATTCATCTACAAGTGTAGCAACTTCATTTCCCAGCACATCATAAACCTTTAATGTTTGCCAACTGCTTACCGGCGACTGCCAACTGATTTTTGTATTTGGATTAAACGGATTTGGATAATTCTGGAATAATTTGAAATCCGATGAAACAAAGTTATCATCTACTCCTACTACTTGATTCAAAGCTGAAAGAGTATTAATTATACCCCAGCCGTAAAAATTATCCGGATTATTACTGCGTGAAGAAGTTTGTCTGAGAATAGTTCTTAGTTGAATTGGAGTTAAGTTTGGATTTGCTTGTAACAATAAAGCAATTGCTCCTGAAGTCAACGGACAACTAAATGAAGTGCCGCTTACAGTAGTATATTGTGTTTGATTGAAAGCACGTGCTGCAACGACTCCAGTTGCCAGTGCCATAAAATCAGGCTTAATTCTACCATCTACTGTTGGTCCGTATGAACTAAAAGAAACTCTTAATCCAGAAGCATCAACACCGCCAATTGCAATTACACTATCACCGTCTGCCGGTGCCATTAAGGTATTTGGTGTTCCCCTGCTTCCTTCGTTACCAGCTGAGTTTACTACAACAATTCCTTTCTTAACTGCGAGATCTGCTGCTCTGGTAATAAGAGCTGTATTACCATCCATATCCTGCCACGTATAACCAATAAAAGGAGAATCATATTCTAAATAACCCAAAGAGGTTGATGTTAAATCCACACCTATACTATCAGCCCATTCCATTGCTGCTATCCAATTATCCTCTTCAACAGGAGTTTCGCTATCTGTATTTTCTGTTTTAGCCAAAATATAATTTGCACGATAAGCCGGACCGATTAGATTTCCGGGTGAATATCCACCTAAAACTGAAAGCACGTATGTTCCGTGAGAGCCACTTCCCATATCATTTTCATCGCCAACATTCGGATCTCCATTAACAAAATCCCAGGTTGCAATTATGTCTATTGTATTAAATACAACGTGAGCGAGATTATTAAAGCCTGCATCCATAACACAAATTGTAACACCAGTTCCATCAAATCCAAGATTGTGAACAGCAGGAACATTAATCTGGTTTACCTGAGCAAATGAACTGCCGTAATCAAGAGAGAATAAATTCTCTGGTTGAGGAGTTTTATTAATAGGAATATAAGATTGTTTCTCTGCTTCAATATTTAAATTTGATTTTTTATAACCCTTTACAACATCAATGTATTTTACAAAGGGCATTTTAGAAATATTATTGATTTGTTCTCTGGTAGCAAATCCACTTACAGAGTTAAACCATTTTGATTTGTTTCTTATCTGAAATCCAGTTTGTAAAAGCTTTTCAATATAAGTTTGATGAACCGGTAAATCAGAAATTTCAATAGATGATTCTGAATCGAGCTTTTTTCTTCTTTTTAAGGATTTTTCAGAAATAACCGATGTGGGATTCGATAAGTACTTTTCGATATCGTTTCCCTTGTCTGAAAAATAAATCCAAATCAAAAAACTTTGATTTTCAACAGAAGTATGAAGCTTTGTCAAAAGATTATCAGAAATTTTATTCGATGTTGACTGTGCAAAAGAAAAACTAACTACTATTGCAACCAACACTAATATTTTCTTCATTTTTATTTAACCCTTGTTCCTGATTTAATCTTATTTGAAACACTTAAAACTTCTAAATTTCCATCTTCAGATTCAACAGCTAAAATCATTCCTTGTGAATCCAAACCCATCAGCTTTGCCGGTTGGAGATTATATACTACAACAACTTTTTTATTTATTAGTTCCTCCGGTTTAATACTTTTAGCAATACCAGCAACAATCTGTCTTTCTTCATTGTCAAGTTTGACCTTAAGACGCAGAAGCTTTTCACTTTTCTTCACTCTTTCAGCTTCAATAACTTCTGCAACTTTAAGCTGCACTTTCATAAAATCATCATA
>CALEBT010000050.1 GCA_937942875.1 uncultured Ignavibacterium sp.
AAGTTAAAAAACCAATATTAGCACAGGTGGCTCCTGTTAAAGCAACAAGAACTGAATTAGATTTAATCATTTTGGTTGCACTTTTTTCTAAACCAAGTTTTGTTATATATCTATCGACATCATCAAGTTTAATTATATTATTCTGAACCTTGCCAGAATTAAGCCAAGGTATTTCCCCGTCCCAATAATCTTGGTTTGTAGTGGAAGGAGTTCCGCCAGCTAAAGTCTTAGCAACATATTTTATTTTCTTTAGTACCCAATGTTCCGGAATCTCACCAATCCACTCAACGCCGCTGGGTTTGTATTTGGGGTATTTTTTATAATTCATAAATATTTATTTCCATAAAGGTTCGTTTTGCCAATCGGGTTTAAGTCCAAGTGCTTTAGGGTCAATATTTCTATATGTGCCTAATAAGTCAAGCAATCTGTTAGTCATATTGTTATTTGGAATAATAACATTTATCAGATATTTCATACAACAAAGATGAATGTAAAGCATAAAAAATTCAGAAGCCGGAGGAACATTATTCAGCCAAGGGTTTGGAGGTTTAGGCATTAACTTTGGTGCACCTGGAAGATTTTTATTCCAAAGGCGACTATGATGAGCACACATATTTCTTATTTGTGATATTGACTGAAGCCAACTTGGCAAAAAGGTATGATTAACTATCCCAAAATCTTGGGCAATTTTGTTTTTAGATTTAATAGAGTTTTTAAGATTTCCATAAAGTTTGGATATTGTTCCAAATGAAACTACTTCTAAAGTTTTCCAAGCCGGAGGTCGCCTTGTATCTGTATGATATTTCCTGTAATGCTCTTTTATAAAAACTTCTTTGGTTTGCTGCAATTCTCTGTCTATGGAGATTAGAAGTTCTGTATGTGCGACTTCATTTATAAAATTATTAGAATCCTCGAACCACCAAGGAGAAATTTCGAGTGAAGGATAATGAATCAATTTATTTCGAAGTGTAATTTCAATGCTTTCTATAATTTCAAATAATAACAACCGTAGTTCTTTGTCAAAATTGTAAATAGCAATTACATTATCAAAGTTGCTGTTAGGTTTGAAAATTCGAGTATTTTTATCAGCCAGCATTGGCCACCAATAACCGGAGAGACGATAATAACCGATTGTGTTCAGATGATGTTCAGCTTTGGGAATATCGGCAATTATAAGGCCCCTTTTTTTAAGTTGATTAATTTGTTCTGTAATTGTTTTTGCTGGTTTATTGTATTTCATATCTTTAAAAATAAAAATGCCTAACAGCAAAGCTGTCAAGCATTGGTTTAAAAGCAAAAGACGCGCCCTTGGACACTGATCTAACGGGAAGTGTGACGCGTACTGTTGATACAAAAATAATATTTAGCAAATTGAAATCCAATATCAATTTATAAGATATTTTCAATTGCATTTTTAGTATCATTTTCAAGTTCTAAGATTTCTTTTCTTATTTCCTCCAGACTTCGCAACGGTTTATATTTATAAAAATACTTTGTGAAATTTATTTCGTAACCGATTTTAGTTTTACGATGGTCAATCCACGCACCTGGTAAATGTGGAAGTACTTCTCTTTTGAAATATTCATCAACATCTTCTTTGAGTGGAATGTTTTCATAATCTCTTAAATCAGGGTCGGGCAGAGGATTTCCTTTTTTATCACATTCAATTTCACCCTTCTCGTTCCGTTTTGGGCGCTCCACTGTAATGCGTGTATAACCAAAATCTTCATTATCAAAAATTTTGCAATATTCATTTTCTTCAAATGCTTCATAAATTTCCGTTATAAACCTTATCTGGTCAGGTTTGCCATTTTTACCATCACCAATTTCTTTTCGTTTATTACCGAGACTGCGCATCATCTTTACATAAAAAGGATTCTCTTTGCCTGCTCTGAGCCCAGTCGAAGAGTCTCCGTTTTCCCAATCATTTCCGGTGGCATTAATTAGTTGAATTTTACCTTTACGTTTTTTCTCTTTTCTGTTTGTAATAATCCAGATGTAAGTTGCTATACCAGTGTTATAGAATAATTGATCCGGCAATGCGATGATAGCTTCAAGCCAATCATTTTCAATTATCCATTTACGAATTTCGCTTGGTCCGCTGCCAGCTTGTCCGCTGAATAAAGGAGAGCCGTTAAATACAATTGCAATCCTGCTTCCGTTATTCCCATTCTGTTTCATTTTGCTTATCATATGCTGTAGGAACAGAAGGGAGCCATCACTTATAGGAGGCAGCCCGGCTCCGAATCTTCCGGCAAATCCTTTATTTTCATATTCATCTTTGATAAACTTTTCTGCTTTCTTCCAGTCAACGCCAAAAGGCGGATTACTTAACATATAATCAAATTTTTCATTGGGCAGACCATCCTGACTGAAGCTGTTACCAAATTTTATGTTTGCAGGATTCTGTCCCTTAATCAACATATCAGATTTACAAATTGCATAAGATTCGGGATTTAGTTCCTGACCAAATAATTCTAATCTTGCACTTGGGTTTAATTCGTGAAGATATTCGTCTGCAACAGATAACATACCTCCTGTGCCGCAAGCAGGGTCATAAAGAGTTTTAACAATTCCTTGTTTTCTTAAAATATCTTTATCATTTACAAACAAGAGATTAACCATTAGGCGAATAACTTCGCGGGGAGTGAAATGTTCACCGGCAGTTTCATTAGAAATTTCAGCAAACTTTCTTATCAGCTCTTCGAAAATATAGCCCATCTCCATAGGATCATTAACTTCAAATTTATCTCGTGCATCGGCAAAATGTTTTACAACAAGATATAGTAAATCATATTCATCAAGTTTTTTAATCTGGTCTTCAAAGTCGAAATATTCAATAATTTCACGGGCACTGATTGAAAAACCATTTATATAATTACGAAGATTTGCAGAAACGTTGTTATGATCTTTTGCAAGTTCATTGAAATCAAATTTACTTCTATTGTGAAATTTAACTTTTGAAATGTTGTTAAGAATTTCCTCCAAAACTTCGGGTTTTTTATCCTTGTGTTTTTGGTATGCTTCTAGAACCTTTTTTTTAGTAGGTTCAAGAACAATATCCATTCTTCTTAAAACTGTGAAGGGTAAAATTACTTTTCCGTAATCTGCCTGTTTATAGTGACCACGAAGAATGTCTGCAATAGACCAAATGAAGTTAGCTTTTTCTCTGAAGTTATTCATAATGTTAATAATTATTGATTTTTTTAAAACTTAAGCCCCTTTATACTAAAAAACTAAATTAAGATAATTTGATTTTAGTACAAAAATAAAACAGACTAACAATTTATATGCAATCTAATACTAAATGTGTCAATGTTTCCTGTTTCCTACTTGCTCCCTACCTGACCTCTACCTGACCTCTACCTACTAAATGCTCCTATCCAATTAATTTTATAAGTTCCAGACTCACTTAAATTATAATATTATTGCAATAATATGCTTCATTAAAATTAAACAATTAAATATTTTGAGAAGAAAAATTTTGGGTTAAGAATATATTCATCCCAAACCCCTCTTAGCCGAGGGGTTTGAGAGAATTAAATTTGGACTAATCAGGTCTCAGCTCTTCGTGTCGGTATTATCATTCAAATCAATCTTATAATTATAATCTTC
>CALEBT010000051.1 GCA_937942875.1 uncultured Ignavibacterium sp.
TCAACCTGAAAAACCAATCAGAATGTTAGTTAAGCATTCTGATGGGACAGAGGATGAAATCTGGCTGAATCATACGATGAACGCTTCTCAGATAGAATGGTTCAAAGCTGGCAGCGCATTAAATCTAATTGCAAAGAGTCAGAAGAGTTAAAATTCTTTATAGTTTTTTTTGACCACTCTGAAAAAGCAGAGTGGTTTTTTTATTCTATTGCTCGCAGTATTATTATTCCTGTATGTTTTTTGCTTTTTCTAACATATTCCTCTAAAGGCTCGGATGTTATTTGAACATAACTCCCTACTTGTGGAGCATGCAGAAAATGTATTTTCCCACTTTCATTTTTAACAGCAATACCGACGTGTCCAATATCCAGACCTTTTTGATTAGTAATTAAAGCAATAAAATCACCATTTTTTAATAGGTACTCAATTTGCGAGATTCTATCTTCAGTTATATAAAAGTACTGTCTGGATGAAATATTCTTTTCCTGTTCTTTTATAATAGGAATATAATCGGGATTATTCTTTAAATGTTTATATAAGTTTGGATTAGAGCTCATAAAATTCAGATTGAATTTTTTATCAATTCCACCTAAATCTTTAGTAATATCCTTTATAAGATTTTTTTTCTGATTGTGATAAATCCAATCTGAAAAATAATGCAGTCTTGAGGTATAATCTTTTATCTCTCCTTCTCTGTATCTAATCGTTTTTAGATAATTTTGAAAATCTTCAAAATCATTCTTATCATTTTTAATACATAATGCAATAGCGAATGTAGTTTCTAAAAATGTAGTACAATCGAGACCTCTGAGATTTACTATAAGTTCTTCTTTATCTGTTATCTCAAGAGAATGAGCAACATACGGAGTGGAGATAAAAGTTTTTCCAATGGAAGCTATAATTTCATTCATTGGTAAGTCAATCAGATTATTCTTTCTGGCATATTCAATTTTATCTTTAAAGATTGTGATATCTTGTTCAGTGTAAACCTGTGAGTATGAATTTGGTAAGATGATCAAAAGTAAGATTATGAGTAAGAATAAGGCATCTAATTTTAATAATTTCATTTTAATTCCTTAAAAAACATCTTCATTTGAAATTTCAGTGTATTCAGCTATCTGACGAGCGTGAGCCAGATTTTCGAATCTTGCATATTCTTTAATGAAAGCCAATCTGACTTTTCCTGTCGGTCCATTCCTTTGTTTACCTATTATCACTTCAGCAATACCTTCTGTTGAATTATCATCTTCATCTTTTTGAAGGCCATAAACTTCAGGACGATTTAGAAAGATTACGACATCAGCATCTTGTTCTATTGAACCCGATTCTCTTAAATCAGAAAGCATAGGTCTTTTATCTGACCTTGATTCCACTGCTCTGTTTAATTGTGCTAGAGCAATTACCGGAATGTTCAATTCTTTCGCAAGAGATTTTAATGAACGAGAAATATGAGATATTTCCTTTTCTCTGTTTTCTGCTTTAGGTGGTCCCTGCATTAATTGAAGATAATCAATCACTATCATTCCAATTTTTTTCTCTGCTTTTAATCTTCTTGCTTTTGCTCTGATTTCCAATACTGTCTGCGCTGGTGAATCATCAACAAAAATTGGAGCTTTAATTAATCTATGTGCATTTTTACTCAACTTAGCTCCATCCTCGTGTGGAAGTTTTCCTGTTCTGACAAGATGAGCATTTAATCTTCCCTCTGCACAAAGTAAACGAATAATTAACTGCATTGTTGACATTTCCAGGCTGAAAATTCCAACAGGGATATTGTGGTCAATCGCAGCATTTCGTGCAACAGAAAGTGCGAAAGCAGTTTTTCCCATAGATGGACGAGCTGCAACAATTATTAAATCTGATCTTTGAAAACCACCAAGCAACTGATCAAGTTCATAAAATCCGGAAGGAACTGCAAAAGTATTATAACTTTGAGAATGAATTGCTTCAATATATTCGATAGCATTCTTAACAGCTATATCCATCCCCTGAAAATTCCTTTTGATTTGCATTTCAGAAATTTCAAATATTCTTCTTTCGGCATCATCAAGTATATCAAAAGCATCTTTTGTACCTTCATAAGCATCTTTTTCTATAAGATGAGCGTTTGTTATTAAAGAACGAAGAATTTGTTTTTCGACTATAATTTTGGAATGAAACTCTATCATAGCAGGCGAGGAAACATTTTGTGCAAGTTGACTTAAATATGCTGCTCCCCCAACACTTTCAATTTGATTTCTTTTTTTCAGCTCTTCATAAACTGAAACAGTATCAACGGGTTCATTTGATTCAAACAAAGAAACCATCGCTTCAAAAATCATCTGATGGGCTCGCAGATAGAAAGTATCAGAATTGATAATATTAAGCACTTTTGCTATGGCTTCCTTATCAATTAACATAGCTCCTAAAACTGCAGCTTCTACCTCAGGTGATGATGGAGGGACATTGGTAGCTGGTACTAATTTATTTGTTGCTGTGGTTTTCGATGTCTTTGCCATTTTATATCTGATTGTTAATTTAATTTACTTATGATTTCGTCATAAAGTTTTCTGAATTCCTGTACATCTTTCCAACAATCCCTTTTCCAATTAGGGTTTCTAAGCAAAGCAGCCGGGTGAAATGTCACCATTACTTTGATAGAATTATTATAATTAAAAATTTTACCTCTTAATGATGCTAAAGAATCTTTTTTACCTAATAATCCCTTTGCCGCAGTCAAACCCAGGCAAAGAATAAGTTTTGGCTGAATAAGTTCTATTTGCTTCTTTAAATATGGTAAACAAGTATCCATTTCTTCCTGAAAAGGCGTTCTGTTATCCGGAGGTCTGCACTTAACGATATTTGCAATATAAACTTCATCTCTATCAAATTTAATAGCTTTCAAAATATCAGTTAATAACATTCCAGCTCTGCCAACAAACGGCAAACCTTGCTTATCTTCTTCTGCTCCCGGACCTTCACCAATAACCATTACATCGGCATTAGGGTTTCCGGAGCCAAAAACAAAATGCGTACGATTTTTATGCAATCCACATTTCGTACAAGTGTTTATCTTGGAATATAATTCATTCAAGTCATTTGAATTTGACCAAAAATCATTTCCGGATTCAAACAAAAAATTTTCTTCCTTTTCTGAAATTTTTAATACTTGATTATCTGAAGAATAGGTTTTGTTTTGCTTGGTTGATAATAATTCATTTTTAGGAATAAATAAATCGTCACCAAAAATTTCTATTTGGTCTAAAAGAATATTTATCAGATTTTGCTTTTGTTTCGTGAATGACATAACTGATTATAAAATAAAAATGCGGAGGGATAAAAATCCTCCGCATAAAATATACTCAATTGATGTTATTTAGTTTTATATCTGTATTGAATTTTATTTTCCAGCAATTCTTCCAATGCCTGAAGATGAGGTTTTTCTCTTTTTTCAAAGTCAAGTGCCATTTTTAATTGATCCTGATTTGTTACATCTTCAGAATCATCATCCATTCCTGATTGAGGAATAGTCTCTAACAAAGCTTTGAACTCAATTTTATTTTCATCATTAATTGCTCTGGCTCGTTTTGCAGCAACTATAATAGCTTCATATACATTGGCAGCACGGCTTTCAATTATTTTTAAATCAACAGGATTGATATTCATTTCATTTCTCCTTATTTAATATATTTTTTAATAAATTTTTTACTTCGTTTGTTACTTCATTAAGATCTTTGTTAATAAAAATATAGTCAAATTTATCTTTATAACTCAACTCCATTTTTGCTCTTTCTATTCTCTTCTTCAAATCAGTTTCTGACTCTGTTTTTCTGCTTTTAAGCCTTTCAACAAGTTCTTCAAATGATGGAACATCAATGAAAATAGTAATTGATTCCGGATAGAGTTTTTTAACGTTTAATGCTCCTTTGACATCTAATTCCAAAAGAATAAACTTATTACTCTCTAAAGTTTTATTGACTAATTCTTTCGGCGTTCCATAATAATAATCATAAAATCTTTCCCATTCAATAAATTCATCTTTCTCAATTTTTTCTAAAAATTCTTTTTCCGAAATAAAGAAATAATCAACACCATCAATTTCATTGTTTCGTTTTGGACGTGTCGTGGCAGAAATTGAAAATATTATTTCTGGAAATTCTTTGAGAATATTTTTAACAATTGAAGTTTTTCCACCGCCACTTGGAGAAGAAATAACAATAATTCTGGAATTACTATGTTTTCTGTTATTCAACATTCTGAATCTGTTCTCTGATTTTTTCGACTTCCTCTTTAATTTCAATAGCTCTATGTGTAATCTCCAATGACAAGGATTTTGCAGAAATAGTATTTGCTTCCCGGTTAATTTCCTGACATAAAAAATTCAGCTTCCTTCCCGGTTCATTTTCCTTTTTCATAATTTCTAAAAAGAACTTTAAGTGACTTTTCAATCTGACACATTCTTCCGAAATATCCGACTTCTCAGCTAACAGAGCAAGTTCAAATTTCAATCTATCATCAAATAATTCAGCTGATTTTTCATTTAATAATTGAAGAACTTTTACTTTATAATTTTCAAAATGCTCGTTTAAACTTATAGAAGTTATTGATTCAATTTCCTGAACTTTAGTTTCAATTTTTTTAACCCGTTGAGTCAAATCTTTCTCCAGCTCTTTTCCTTCTTTCTTTTTCATTTTGATAAGATCATCAGAGGCTTTGACAATGGCTGCTTTAAGCTTCTCAAATTCCTCTTCCGGCAATTCTTCACCATAAGATGAAAATAAATCTTTGTTTGATAATATATGATCGAGTTTAATTTTATCTTTTAACTTAGCTTGTTTTTTGATTTCTTTAATTATTGATAAATATGTCTTTAATTTATTTGCATCAAAGGAAGAAATTTCATTATTTCCATTACTGTTTTTTTTAGTTGTAACGGTTAGACTTAATTTCCCTCTGCTAAATTTCGACTTTAAAAGTTCTCTCAACTCATAATCTTTATTCGAAACTGACTGAGGAACTTTAATCATAATATCCAGATATCTACTATTGATACTCTTTATTTCGATTTCAAAAACAGAATTATTACAGACAGCTGTTGCTCTTCCGAAGCCAGTCATACTTATTAACATATAAAATCCTCTAGTGAAGATGCAAAAATAATTATCCTATAACTGTAAGCCAAGATTTAGAATGCCTCTCCAATACCAAAATGAAATTCTAAAGTGCTTAAAAATTTCTTTGTGAAAATGAATGATTTATCATCCGGATTGTATAATTGAAAACCGAAATCTATTCGAAATGGCGCTATTGGAGAATAATACCTTAAACCAAAACCAGTTGCAGCAGCAAACTGATTGAAAGCAATTTTTTTATAACCATTCCAAACATTTCCGTAATCCAAAAACAGGGCAAAACCGAAATCTTCTAAAAATTTCCTTCTGAATTCAAAGGAACCTTCGATTAAAAATGTACCACCACGGGGAGTGTTGTCGCCACGATTTGCAATTCCAAAATATTCAACCTCATCTTTAGGTAATAATTCTCTTGACCTCCAACCTCTCACAGAATTACTACCTCCACTGAAGAAAGTTCTATTTGGAGGAATCAAATCATAATTACCGGATATTGATTGAATATAACCAACTTTAAATTTCCAACCGAATGCACCATTTTTATCTCTGGATACAGAGAGAAAATGTGAAAACGAAGATTGAAGTTTCCAAAACCAACCAGTTTGAGTTAATTCTGCAGAAGTGTCACTTTGATTAATTCTGACATCAGTTCTGGATTGAAATACTTCCGGAACAAAATAAAAATTATATCCTGAAAGTGGGAAAAAAAGATTATCTGTTTTGTAAGAACCTAACTCAATACTAAATGCAGGAGTAAGACTTCTGGCCTTAATAGAAATATCAAGTGATGAGAGATTTAACTCAAATTCTGTTAGTTCCAAAGAAATTTGTGGTTTTAAGAGTGTAATAAAAGTATATTCAGGCATTTCAAAATCGAAACTTTGACTCGCTCCGATAAGTTTTTCTGAATCTGTCTTAAATTTAGAAAAGCGGTAGTAAGCTTTTGTAGCAGTTAATATTGGCTTTCCAAACAAATAAGGCTGCTCTATTCCTAATTCTAAGTCCACAACCCCCTGATAAGTTGAATCTATATTAGAGCTTGACTTAAACAAATTTCTAAAATCGAATTTTAATACATCAATTAATCTGAAGGAAGTAGATAAACTTAGTTTTCTGGCATTTCCAAAAAAGTTCTTTCGAATCAAATTAATTCCAAGACCAGTATTGAATGAATTAAAATCGTTATCTATTTTAATTTCCGGTGAAATTTCATTCAAAGTACCAACCTGTGCCAGAATTTCAATTGGGACAAAATTATTCTGAGTATCCCTAATCACCGGATTCACTGAGATTGAATTGAACAGGCCTGTTCGTAGAAGTCTTATTTCACTTCTTTCTAATCTTGATTGATCAAAATTTTCACCTGATTTTAAGGCAACAATATCTTTAATTAAATCTTCACTAATATCTGTTGCTCCCGGTCCGCTTTTTAAGATATTAAGACCATCAACGAAATGCTTAGTGCCAATATTAAAATAAATATTAACATCTGCCTTAAATAAAATAGTATCCTTTATAACAACAGCACTGTCATATTGGGCAAAGAGATAACCATTATTTGTAAGAAATCTAAGAACCTCACTGATGCTTCTTTCAATTTCATTTTGCCTAAATGGTCTTCCTTCAGAAATATTTGAAAATCTATTGAGAAAAGATTGCCGTTCATCATCTTGTAAGGATTCTATCCCAAAAATATTGAGTTTTCCGAATTTAGAAGGATTTCCTTCTTCAATAATGTAAATTAAGACTGCTTCATTTTTAACAGTATCAAATTCAATTAAATTACTAACTTTTGTCAAAAAAAAGCCATTAGTTAAGTAAAAATCTGTTAACGCTCTTTTATCAATAGATACATTCAGTGAGTCAAAATATTTTTTTTCGCTACCCAAAGGAGTGAATGACCTCAAGAATTTCCAAAACCACCAGGGAGTTTTTTTACTTTCTAATTGTGCAGATAATTCAGAAGCCGGGAATGACCTGTTTCCTTCAAATCTAATATCAACCAGTTCAAACCTTGAATTATTTTGAGCTTTTACTTCCGTAGGAGAAAAAATAAAACTCAGAAAAATTGTTGAAAGAAAAACTCCTATATGTGCAAAATATTTAATCAAGTTTAATTTCTTTTTCAACGATTTTCAGATTAGGATAATCTCTTTTAAAGTTTGCAATAATAAAATTTCGTAGCTTTAAGTCTTTAGCATTATCAGAAATAAATAAGGAAGCCGGATACTCTATATCATCCACAAAATGAGCATAGTATAGTTGTTTTTCGTTGAAATCAATAATATAGGAGTAAATTTCACCACCACCGGACCCCATAAAAAAATTCAAAGAGTTATAATAAATTAGTTCAAATGGTTTGTCGGCAATTTTAATTTTATCAATCATACTTTCTTTTAATGAACCTGATAAAATTTCGGTTTCATATTTGTTTTCAATTTGATTATTGTTTTGAAATAAATGATAAAATTTAATTCCCCAATTAATGCTGTCCATTTTCTCAGCACAGGCAACAACAGAGAGTTGATTGCTATTATCGAAGTTTCCTATAAAAACCATACTTATATCTTTATCGAAATGATTCTTAACAATTTCCAGCACCTGGTTTTTATCTTCAAAATTAAATTTTGGAATCGGTTTCTCTTTCTTACCCGAGCAGTTAATCAAAAGTAAAAGTGAAATAATAAAAGAAAGACAAATAATTTTATTTGATAACAACTTTCGTCCCTTTTGTAATTATTGAGTAAAGTTCATCTATATGTTCATCACTGAGAGCAATGGACCCATCAGTCCAGTTAAATACAAATGGTAAATTGCTCAAAAAGAAATTAAATCTGCCAATGCCATGAATCCCAACAAATCCACCCAAGTAAGATTTGTTCGTTGGACAATTACCATTCTGTAAATCATTCAAAATATTATCAAAATCCTTTTGAGTTATCAAACCATTTCTAAGAGCATCAACAGCATCTGCCTCATTAGGATAATTCAATCTAAAAAACCGATGATACTTATGATTATCTATTATTTCACATATGTAATAAATTCCAACTGGAGTAGCTCCATCATTTTTTAATCTCTTCTTATCTCTAAGATTTTTCCCAAAACTAACTCTGTATTTTTTTATCAATGTTGTATCAGAATATAGATAAAGTGAAAAAACTTTTCTATCAACTACTATGTTAATATTTTCAATATTTTTTTTCTCTGACCTGATTAATAATTCATTTAATGGAATATCTCTGAGATTTAATATCATTCCATAAAGGATAACACAGAAAAGGAAAAGAGTTATTGTTACAATTGTAAATATAAAGTTCTTTAAAGGATTAAAATTTTCAGGTAAGTTACTTTTATCCGTAAATGTATCAATATCCTTTTTCATTCAAAATCATTAAATATCAATAAAAGATTCAATTAAATCAACAAAAAACCCAACTCGATTTTGAGTTGGGTAGTTAAAGACGATTAAAACAACTCAAACTTCCATAATTTCTGTTTCTTTATGCTTCAAGATATCATCAATCAATTTGATATGCTGATCTGTAAGTTTTTGAACTTCATTCTCAGCAATTTTAAGTTCATCTTCAGACATTTTTTTATCTTTTTGTTCTTTTTTAAGGTGTTCATTAACATCTCTTCTGACATTTCTTATTGCAACTTTAGAATCTTCACCAAATTTTTTAACTAGTTTAACAAAATCTTTTCTTCTCTCTTCTGTTAAAGGCGGAACAGGAATTTTAATATTAGTTCCATCGGAAATAGGATTGAAACCTAAATTCGCCTCCAATATAGCTTTCTCTATAACAGGGACAAGGGATTTATCCCAAGGAGTAATTGATAATGTATGAACATCCAAAACAGTAACGTTTCCGACCTGATTTAGCGGAGTAACTGAACCATAATAGTCCACTTTAATTCCATCAAGAAGTGCAGTAGTAGCTTTACCTGTTCGCACTTTAGCAAGCTCATTTCTAAGTGTTTCTATTGTTTTATCCATTCTGTTTTTAGCATCTTTAATTAAAGGGTGCATATAAACTCCGGGAAATAATTTAATTCTTGTACAAACTTGTTTTTTCGTTATTTATGATAGTTCCGATATTTTCACCTGTAACTAACTTTAACAAATTATCAGGAATATCCATATTAAAAACCATCATAGGAAGATTATTTTCCTGACACAGACTAACTGCAGTTAAGTCCATAACTTTTAAGTTATTTTTTAAGATATCCAGATAAGAAATATTTTCAAACATTACTGCTTCAGGATTTTTTTCAGGATCAGAATCATAGACTCCATTTACACGAGTACCTTTAAGAATAACATCAGCTTTTATTTCTACTGCACGAAGTGATGCAGCAGTATCAGTTGAAAAATATGGATGACCTGTTCCAGCCCCGAAAATTACTACTCTGCCTTTTTCCAGATGCCTGATTGCTCTTCTTCTTATATATGGTTCCGCTATTTCCTCCATTTTTAATGCACTCATTAATCGGGTAAAAATTCCTTTTTTTTCTAAAGCATTCTGTAAAGCTAAAGAGTTAATCATAGTTGCAAGCATACCCATCTGATCCCCGGTAGCTCTATCAATTCCTTGTGAAGTTGCGCTTAAACCCCTGTAAATATTTCCGCCACCGATTACAATTCCAAGTTGAACTCCAATTGAATGAACTTTCCTGATTTCTTCAGCAAAAAAATCGAGCACATCGGAGGAAATCCCAAATCCTTTTTCCCCCATTAAAGATTCTCCGCTCAACTTGAGCAGTATTCTATTAAATCTTAAATTGTTCACGAAAACTCTTTTTTTATTAGCAAATATAAAAAAAAGGTCTTAACTAAGTTAAGACCTTTTTGAATACTTATTTTTTTTCATCTCCCAGGTGGAAGCGCTTAAAGTCCGAAATTTTAATTTGTGCATTCTTCTTTTTGTTGTATTCAGAAACAAGATCATTAACAGACTTAGAATTATCTTTTACAAAAATTTGTTCTGCAAGACAATTTTCTTGAAAATATTTATTTAATCTCCCCTGAGCTATTTTTTCTAAGATATTTTCAGGTTTTCCTTCCTTACGGGCTAATTCTTTGTAAATCTCCATTTCTTTTTCGATTAAATCTGAAGGAACTTGATCTCTATAGACACAAATTGGATTCATTGCAGCGATTTGCATTGAAATATCTTTAGCAAGAGTAGCTAAATCAGAATCAGATGAATTTACATTCTCAAAGTTTAATAGAACTCCAAGTTTTGAACCCATATGTATATAATCAACAATGTAACCATTATCTACCTTAAATGCGGCTAATCTTCTTATCTCTGTTTTTTCTCCAACTTTACCCATTACTTCATTTACCATTGTAACGATATCTGGATTTTTCTCTAACAATTCATCTACACTCATTACTTTTGAATCAAATGCTTTATTCACGACTTCATTAACAAGGTTTACAAAATCCTCACTTTTAGCAACGAAATCAGTTTCACAATTTACCTCGACTATTAAACCATATTTGTTATCAGCGGAAACTTTAGTTGCAATCAGACCTTCATTAGCCGTTTTATCAGCTCTTTTAGCAGCAACTGCAGCCCCTTTTTTTCTTAAAAATTCAATAGCTTTTTCAAAATCACCGTTTGATTCTTCTAAAGCCTTTTTACAATCCATCATACCGGCGCCGGTTTTCTTTCTTAATTCATTAACTTGAGCAGCACTAATTGACATAACATTTCCTTTCTTAGAATAATTTATTCTGATTGTTGTGTTTCGTTTTCAGTGGTTGAATCTGATTCTTTTTTCTTTTCTTTAGTTTCAGCTTTTCTTTTTGCTTCTTTTTCTTTTTTGATTCTTTCTTTCTCAGCTACTTCTTCAGCTTTCTTCTCTTTGAATTTTGCTTCACCTTCAATAATTGAATCTGCAATTTCTTTAGTAATAATCTCAATCGTTTTAACTGCATCATCGTTTGCAGGGATAATATAATCAATCGGATCAGGATCACAATTTGTATCAACAATTGCAAACACAGGGATATTCAATCTTTTAGCTTCTTTTACAGCGATATCTTCTTTTTTAATATCTACAACAAATAAAGCTCCTGGAAGTTTTGTTAATGATTCAACACCTCCTAATACTTTTTTGAGTTTATCTTTTTCGCGACTTAAAAACAATCTTTCTTTTTTAGTAATTTTATCAAATGTACCATCTGTTTCCTGTTTTTCAATTGTATTAAGTCTTTTAATACTTTTTCTGATAGTACTAAAATTTGTAAGCATTCCACCAAGCCATCTTTCACTTACCCAGTTTTGATTGCATCTTCTGGCTTCGGTTTCAATAATATTCTTTGCCTGCTTTTTCGTACCCACAAAAAGGATTTTTTTACCCTCTGAAGAAATTTTCGATATTTCTTCACATACTTCGCTAATAGCCGCCTGAGTTTTCTTTAAGTCAATTATATGAATCCCGTTTTTTTCCATAAATATATATGGTTTCATTTTGGGATTCCAACGACGAGTTAAGTGACCGAAATGAGCTCCAGCTTCAATAAGCTGAGTTAATTCAACTTTATGCATATTTTCTCCTGTTTTTCTTCTACTTTCTTCAACTTTACCTTCCATCCCATAAGAGGGACACAGGTGGTAAATCTGAAAGTATGATTTTTTTATTGTTTAATGATAATTAACTTAGTTATGGGTATATTAAGTTCAGGTTCAAGAATATATAGTTAAATACATAAAAAACCTGAATCTGAACTTAAACTTGAACTCAAAAAGATTATCTTTTAGAAAATTGAAATCTTTTTCTAGCTTTTGGTCTTCCGTATTTCTTTCTTTCAACCATTCTGGGGTCACGACTTAAAAATCCCTGAGCTTTTAGAACAGTTCTATATTCAGGATTGATATCTATCAATGCTCTAGAAATTCCTAATCTGATTGCTTCTGCCTGACCTGAGGTTCCACCACCTTTCACATTGACAAAAACATCGTAACTACCGACTGTCTGAGTAAGTTTAAGCGGGGCTAATATATCTTCCCTACTTAATAATTGAGGGAAAAAGGATTCAAAATTTTTATCATTTATTGTTACATTTCCGCTACCACTTCTTAAAATAACCCTTGCAGTAGAAGTCTTTCTTCTTCCAACGAAAATTTTATCTGCCATTCAATTACTCCATAAAACTAATTGGTTCAGGTTTCTGAGCACTGTGCGGATGAGATTCGCCAGTGTAAACTTTTAATTTTTTAATGAGCTTTCTTCCAAGACGATTTTTAGGTAGCATTCCTTTAACAGCATTCTCAACCAGGAATTCCGGTTTGGTTTGTTTCACTTCACGAACAGATCTGATTTTCTGTCCGCCGGGATAACCAGAGTGATGAATGTATTGTTTCAACTCAGGTCTTTTGCCTGTAAGCTTAACTTTATCAGCGTTAATAACCACAACAAAATCGCCGGTATCCATATTTGGTGTGAAAGTCGGCTTATTTTTACCTCGAATTATCTTGGCAACTTCTGAGGCCAGGCGTCCTAAAACCTTATCTTTAGCATCAACCAAATACCACTTTTTATCAGCATCTTCAGATTTAATAAATCTTGTTAATTTCTCTTGTTTCACAAATATTAACCTCCAAAATACAAAAATCTATTATTAAAGAGTGTCAAAACTAATCTTTTATTCAAGAAAAGTCAAGAAAATAAAGTATGTAATTTCATTAAAAAACATCAAAATAACCTTTTTTAAGCTTGAGAGACCGCAGCATTGCGAAAAATTTTGGATAAAATCCTTCAAAATTTGTTATACCTTTGACAATTAATTTTATTTTATAGTCAACATCTTTTTGAGTCTTTATATATATCTCAAAATGTACGAAATCATCAATTGTCTCCGGAGAGTTAAAATACCAAATAAAATCAGACTGTTTTGAGTTAAATTCATATCTGCTAATGTTAAAAAGCTCTTTTTCTACAACCTCTAAATGGATGTAAGGAATGTTATCAGAACTCTGGTTTTGAGGCCAGAATGTTACTCCATCAAATTTGGAATTTACCCTTTGATCAAGAAACGTCCAACCTGAAGGAAAATTTATTGATACTCCACGAGAATCGTCAATATATATCGAATCTAAATCAGTTAAATCAATTACTTGAATCAAACTATCAAAAAGTAAAACTGAGTTTGCTGATTTAGAGTTATCATTTAATTTTTTTTCAAAATTATTTTCTTTTAATTCACTTTTTTGCTCAGGAGGATATTTATCATTAAAATCTTTATCAATATAATTCTTTAAATTCAAAGACAAATACTGTGTTTTTGAATATTCTTCTTTTGCTAATAAATAATGTATCAATAAAGAAATAATCAGAATCAAAAGATGAAAAAATACTGACAATAGAAGGGTGAATGATTTTCTTTTTATTGAATTTAATTCCATATAACAGATTAATTCTTAATTTGAAGCCGTGAGCCAAATTACTAAATTTGTAAAAATATTTATAATGTCTTTTTGAGAACTATGAAATACCTAATTACAGGCGGTGCCGGATTCCTTGGAATAAATTTAATCCGTTACTTATACGAAAGAGGACACGAAATAACTTCTCTTGATATTGCTGATTTTACTTATGCTGATATGAAAGATAAAATTAAAATTATC
>CALEBT010000052.1 GCA_937942875.1 uncultured Ignavibacterium sp.
TTTTCAAGAATTTTTCTTGTTTGTTGAATTTCTTTAGCGAGTAGTTTTTCATCCGGTAGCATAAGTTTATACTCTGAGGCAAGAATTTTATTAGGCAGTCCTTCTAATGCATATTTTGCTACAGCATTATCCTTTTCTGCGCAAAGTATTAAACCAACTGGTGGGTTTTCACCTTCATTTGTCCAGTTTTCTTTAGCATAATTTAGATAAAGATGCATTTGACCAGCATCAGCGTGTGTAAACTTTCCTACTTTCAAATCAATTACAACAAGACATTTTAATTTTCTATGAAAGAATAACAAATCAACTCGATACCATTCATTACCAATTCGTAAACGTTTTTGTCTCCCTACAAATGTAAAGTCTCCGCCAAGCTCAAGTAAAAATTTTTCAAGGTGTAATATCAATGCTTCTTCAAGGTCACTTTCAGAATATTCATCTTTAAGACTGAGAAATTCAAGAATATATGGGTCTTTAATTTCTTCTTCTGGAGTAATAACATCTTCACTTTTGGTTTTGCTGCCTTTTTTTAGCATAGCAGCTTTATTCTTAGAAAGTAAGGTTCTTTCATAAAATTGAGAAGAAATTTGTCTATCAAGCTGTCTTACAGACCAACCGTTTCGTAGTGCTTCAGTTTCATAAAATTTTCTTGCTTCTTCATTTTTAACTGACAATAACCTAACATAATGAGACCAAGGCAAAGGAAATAAATCAGATAGATTGCTTATAGAAGATTGTGCAAACAGTGTCTGCACTATGTTACGCGAAGACTTGTCAGACGGTGTCTGGATAATGTTTTTATATTCCAAAAAAAAGGATTTCATAAGAAAAACATTTCTTCTGCTAAAACCCTTCCCAAACCTTTCTGTAAGATCTTCAGCAAGCTTATCTATTAAACGATCACCATAATATTCAACTCTATCCATTCCCTGATATTCATATTCAACAATTATTTTTCCGATTTGCCAGTATGTTGCAGTAAGGATTGCATTTACAGCTCTTGCAGAGGTCCTTCTTGCTTCTCCAAGAACTGAGGAAATATTTTTAACGAGAGAAGAATAACCTGCTTTAGCCAACTCCATCTTATTCTTTACCATTAATTGCCCTCAATCTCTTTTAGCAAAGCATTGAGTTTATCGGTTATTTTATTTTCGAGTTCGATCACTTCTTTTATCAAATCGACAGGATTTTCATCACTAACTTTCTGGGTAATTTGTGGTTTATATCTGCCAGCAGATAGATTGTAATCATTCTCGGCAATTTTATCAACTGATGCCCACCAACACTTTGGCTCCTGGCTATCGTGTGGAAGTATTGATAAAGCTTCAATGCCCGGTGGATTTTTGAACCCTGATTTTTTATAATTATTCCATTTACTTATTAAATCAGGTATATCATTTTTATCAGGAGTCTCAGGTCTTCCACCACCGGTGATTTTATCGGGGTCGTAACCATCATTTTTAACTTCATAAAACCATATTAATTCAGTTGCTGGTTTGTCTTCAAATAAACTTTCTTTAAAGGGTTTCTTGAAAATTAGAACAGATGTTTTAACTCCAGCATAGGGTTTAAATACACCTGCGGGTAAAGATATTACGGCAAGTAATCGGTATTTTTCAACAAGTTTTACTCTCAATTCAAGATGTGCATTTGTTGAACCAAATAATAAACCTTCCGGAACAACCACGGCACAAGTTCCACCTTCAGCTAAAGCATCCATCATTACAGCGAGAAAGAGTAGTTCGCTTTTTTTAGTGTTCCTAGGTAAATCTTTTCTGATCGATTCTTTTGGAAGTACACCAGCAAACGGTGGATTAGATAATATAATTTTGTATTTACGTTGCATATCCTCATCGGTAAGTCCACCTAATTCAGAGAGGGTATTCCCTCTTTTAACATTTGCTTTCATTAAACCGTGAAGAACAAGATTCATAGTAGCAATTCTTAAAATCTGACGACTAACATCAACACCATAAACAGAAGATTCAAGAATTGACCAGTCAGGAATTAGTTCGCCACTACCTTTTTTATATGTCATCAGATTCGGAATTTCTTTTTTTAGTTCACTAAGAAATTTTTCTCTTAATGCAGGATTATCGTCAAAAGAAAATTCATCTTCTTTAAACTTTAATTGATTATCATTATCAAGTTTGTTAAAATATTGTTTTAATAACCAATCATCTCCATATATAGGTATTTCAGTAGTTTTCTCTGAATACTTTGCCATAATGTATTCAACAAAGTCAATTAAAAAACCACCTGTACCGCAAGCAGGGTCAAAAACAGTATCACCAAAATCGGGGTCAACAAGTTCAACCATCATTTTTCTAATTTGTCGTGGAGTTCTGAACTGTCCAAGTAAAGACCCTTCCATTGTATTTAGATAAGTAAGTAAATACTCATAAATATCACCTTTAACATCAGAACCAAGTTTAGAAAAATTTATAGTATCTATTTCATCAATAACTTGTTTAAGAACCGCAGCATCATTTATTTCAAGGATAGCATCTCTGAAATAAGAGGCGATGTGTTGATTTTCGCTATTTATAGATGCCATATAAGGGAATACTTCATCCCGAACGTATTTAACAAGTTTATCACCACTAAGATTTCTCCATTCACTCCATCTAAAACGATTTGATTGGCCTGGATAGATAGAATTAACTCTATTAACTCCAAGTTTTTTTTGCAGAGCTATTTCACTTTCACGTTCATCTAACAACTTTAAGTATATTAAATAAGAAATTTGTTCAATATAGGTGATAGGATTATTTACTCCACCAGCAAAAAGTATGTTAGTAATTCTGTCAAGTTTTCTTCGTAATTCACTATTCATAGTTAACCTGCTTTAATAGAAAAGATAGATTCGTTCATTTCATTAATTACTTCCTGTAATCCTTGTTCCCCAAAAAGATCTACACCTAAACCTGCAGCATTTAAAATAGCAAGTGGCGGATTAAATAGTTCTTCAATTTCAATTTTACCTTTTACTACTCCACGATTTTTAAGTAATGATAGATATTGAGCTTGTTCCGGTGTAAAAGATTTGCGAATAAGCCAAGCCTGAAAATTTTCGTTAATAATTTCTTCTTTAGATTTTCTTTTCTCAAGTTTAAGAGCATATTTAATAAAATCAATTAAATTACCACCTGGTTGTTGATATGCTCTTCTCAAATTCTCTTCATTAAAATACATTTCTGGTTGGTTCAATTTCCTGCTTAGGATATCCTCTTCATCTGGAGTAAGAGCATATTTAGATTTATCTTCTTCATTAGCAAGAGAATGCTGTTTGATTTTTTCAATTATTGGATCATCAACATATCTATTTTTAATGATTTCTTCCCAACTTCTGATGTAATCTTTTTTATCAACTCTTTCGCCTTGAGGACCATATTCAATGTAACGAACATTATAGAGCCACTCATCCTCTAAACCAAGTTCAATAAGTTCTTTAGGTGAAATTGGTTTTTGGGGTTTTGTTTCATAAGCTCTACCAAAACCAGAGCCAGTAAATATGTCTATTTCACTATCATTAAAATATTCGTGGTTACCGAAGAAGTCATAAATCATAAATTTTCTTTTACCAATTTTTGGGCAAGTTCTTGTGCCTCTACCACGCATTTGTTGATAAAGAATTGGTGAATGAACTCTACGACACATAACCAAATGTAATACTTCGGGGCAATCGAAACCTGTATCAAGCATTCCGACACTTACGGCAATCATTGGGTATTCTTCGAATTTGAATTTACGGATTAGATCATCAGCATTTTGGATATCACTTGTAATTACTGCAGCATACTGTCCTTTCAGTTCCGGATGTAACTGATTAAGTATTTCAGTTAATCTACTAGCGTGATTTTTAGTAATAGCAAAAACAATTGCTTTACCGGGTCCCTTTTTTTGCTGAGGAGCCAAATCGTTAAAGTTTTCCCAAGCAAGTTTATTAAATTCCTCCATCATTAGACGATTAGTATTTTCATTAGTCCATTTTCTTTCAAATTCCGCAGGATCATAATGTTCATCCTTAAGCTCAGCACCTTCTGTAAGAAGTTTAGTGATTCTCTCAGCAAATTTATAGGGTACAAGATATCCCCTTTCAAATGCTCTTTGTATGGAAAGCGTATAATCAGGGGAATTATTTTTACACTGGTAGAATTCAAAAGTATTCTTTTCGATGTACATTGAAGGAGTAGCAGTCAAACCAATATGGAAAGCATCAAAATGAGTTAGAGCGGTTTGCCAAGCGCCATAAATTGACCTATGACATTCATCTGCAACAACGACATCAAAATATCCACTAGTAAATTCATTATATCTTGAAATCATTGTCTGTAAAAGACATACGGTAATTTGTTTTTCTTCTCTTACAACACCAGGTCTTAACCAATAACTACTATGTTGTTTAAGCAAATCCTGAAAAGCTTCCAAAGCTTGTTTAGCAAGTTGCTCCCTGTCCACCAAAAATAAAATTTTATCAGCTCGACCTGCATCAATTAGTCGTTTAATATAAAGAACAATTAAATCAGTCTTACCTGTACCGGTTGGTAATTCAATAAGGAATCTCCTTTTGCCAAGTTCAAGAGCATAATCGAGAGCTTGCATTGCTTCCTTTTGATAATCCCTAACATATCTAACTTCACCTCTTCTGATATACTTATCCGGAATTTCTATTTCAGCCAATGAGACACGGTTTTTTCTCTGATAAATTAAGCGTTCAAGATCTCGTTGAGAATAGAAAGAATTAACGATACGAGCATCATCATTGGTGTAATCCCAGAAATAAATCAGCTCACCATTAGTCAAAAAAATGAATGGGGCACCTAATTTTTGAGCATAAGGAAGAGTTTGATATTTTGCCTGATAAGGATGGAGTGCATTTTTTTTTGCTTCAATAACAGCTAAAGGTTTACCATTACGGTCATAGAGTACATAATCAGCCCTCCCGATAACTTTCTTCTGTTTAGGGACAGAGTAGTTTTCAGAATTTTCTTCTTTTTCGAAGATAGCGTCTGTTTCAGATAAAATTGGTACTTCAGTCTTAACTTGAAATTTATCGGTTAAATCCCATCCCGCTTCTTTAAGAAGTTCGTCAATTATTATTCTAGCGTCTTGTTCTGATGACATAAAGTTATAAGCGAAGTTTTTATTTTCCCGAAGTTAATAATACTAATAAAAGCTATTTATATTATTGTTGCAATGTTGTTGCAATTTTTATTTGATTAGTAGAAATTTATCCGCCGAAGCTTTAATACCATAAAATTTAGCACCTCGATTTCCTTCAGAATAAATCATAAAATTTTTAATCAGGGTTTCAACCTTAAGATTTTCTCTTAGCTTCTTGTTTATCTTGGAAATATTGCCTCTGAACGTATAAATAGAAAGACCTAAATTCTTTTTATAAATATTTTCTAACTCAAATCTATTGCTGTCCAAGTCGGGGTAAAATTCTTGGTGTATTTCAATAATTCTCTTTAAGAAATAGTGGGGTGTAATAAATCCCGAAAATTTTTCTCCACCTTTCCCTTCTAAAATTCTTTCAACAAAATACCTGTAATAAGACAACTCAATTGGCGAGAGAGGAATAATAGTTTCTCCAATTTCTAATTGAGGTTTTGAAATAGTTATCTTTGCAACTGGTAATAGTTCTTTTTTAAGATTATCTATTTCATCTTTGAGTCTTACAATTCTTGGAAGTGCTGTATCAATTTTAACGGGAACATTTTTAGAAATACCAAATTTGGGATCGCTTACTTTTATTAGATTAAGAGGATTTGATTCAGAAAAGTCACCCGATTCAGCTAATAAAATCCAGCAAACTTGCATTGCTGGAGTTCCTGAACTGATTGCTGCAGTATAAGAAAGATGATTAGATTTTTCTAAGCTCTCACAAAAATTTTTTAATTCAATGTAAATTTGGTTATGGTCGGTTACATCTGGAATTTTAAGTTCAATCAAATTTACTTTATGGGCTAGCTTACGTCGTATAATTTCCTTACTTAAATAATTAGCAATTTCCTTAAAATCTGGTTTTGCTTTCTTGTTATCATTCCAAAACAAAATAACTTCATCGAATGACTCATTATTTAATGCTGTTAAAATTGCACCATCATTATTCCCGATAAGTTCACCTGCATCATTGATACCAACAAACGATAGTAATACTTTCCAACCCATTTCTTTCATAATCCAGAATTACCTACCTCTTAGAATTTAGTAATTATAACTTTAATTATGAATCTGAACTTTTTATGAAACAAGAACGCATTACAAAAATATTAACCATATACATAATTATCCATAAAAATAAAGAATTTTAACCCATAAAAAATAATTCGTAAAAATTAAAGGTTAAATATCATTTAATTATTGAAGTCTGAGTACTCTCATAATTTTATCACAAACTGATAAGATTTAGTATCTGTGCTCATTTAGATTTAAAGTAAAAATAATTAGTTATATGAAGATTCCAGATAATTATTCAACAATTATTAATCCTAAGCTATTTAATGATTATATTCTAAATCAGAATCATCTATTAGGAAAGTTAAGAGCCCGATATTTGCTTAAATACATATCTGATAAACAATCTATTACGGAAATAGTGGAACAGTTACATAAAATTCCGTTTAAGCAGGAATATCAAAGTATAGAGACATTATATAAAGTTGGTCTGTTTTACAAATTGATTTATTTATCGACCATTAATTTTAATAAACAAAAGATTCTGGTTGAAAGTTTTTGGTTGATAAAAAATAATTCAGCTTCAATCGAACTACTAAATTTTAATTTTCTTTAAGGATGAAAGAAATAAATTTATTTGATGTTGTTTTTCTGAAAGAAAATTTATCTGGCATAAATTTGCCATCTGGTACAGTTGGAACTGTTATCTATGTTTATAAACCTGAAAAAATTTTCGAGGTAGATTTTATCAACAAAGAAGGGTTTTCAATTGCTTCAGTTACGGTTGAAAGAAGTCAAATTGATTTAATTGAAGACTATCAAATACTCACAGAATTCACAATTTTCAAAGTAGAAATATGACCTACTTAAGCGAAAATATTTTATCAGCTCAACTTTCGCTGACACTAGAATGTGAAAATATTGAATTAGCAATTCTTTCAAATATTAAATCCAGAGGAGAATTTTCCTATCAGTTAATTGTGGCTGCAAAAAGTAAAACCCGCAATATGCCTGAGGTCTATTATTCAATCGAAAAGTTTTTCATAAGTGCTAGTGAGTTAATGTTTACTCTTAATGTCGAGGAAACCGATAATAACCATACTAATGTTGATACAAAATCGGCAGATTTTCAAACCTCAATTCAGGAAATACTAAATCTTGTAAGGAAGAGATTTTGTTTGACGCATCCATTTATTACCACTGAAATTATTTCTGGCAAATTGTATTTCCCTTTTGAAATCTATCCTAATTCAATAACCATTAGCGCTAATCATATGGATTCAAGAATAAATGAAATAATTACGGACTTTATGAATTCAGAAAATGATTACCTTGATTTGTCTAACTTAAATTTAGAAAATATCCCAATAGAAATATTCAGAATAAAAGGAATTAAAAAATTAAATCTGTCAAATAATAGTATTACATTCCTAAAATATAGAATTCAAGAATTAAATGAATTGGAATATCTTAATTTAAGCAACAATAAGATTGAATATCTTCCGAATGAAATAAGCGAATTAAACGCATTGATTTCCCTTAATCTTGATTCAAATACATTGTTTGAATTACCAGATAAGTTTTGTGAATTAGAAAATCTTCAGATTTTGGCGATTAATGATACATTACTCAATAGCTTACCCAAGGATATTGGAAAGCTAAAATCTCTGAAAAAACTTGGAATCAAATCAAAATTTATTAGTGAGATACCAGATTCAATAAGTGAACTCAAAAATCTACAAGAATTAAAAATCGAAGCAACTTCCATTCATAAACTTCCTAGTACAATTGATAAATTAAGTAATCTTGAAGTACTTGAAGTAATATCAAATAAAAAACTTAATACTATACCCGAATCATTAGGAATTCTAAAAAATCTTAGAATTCTACATCTTTATGATAATGAGATAAAAACTCTGCCGAATTCAATAGGTGAACTCAAGAGTTTGGTACGTCTGTATTTGAATGATAACAAAATTGAAGAACTTCCTTTTGAAATAACTTTACTCGAAAATCTTAAACACCTGAACTTATCTAACAACAGACTTAAAAATCTACCTTTTGATATTTTTGAGATGAACTCATTAGAATATCTGAATATTAAAAGGAACTATATTGATAAAGAATTATTATTTGATATGTTGGTTGTTAGTCCGTTAAGAGAAAGTATAAATTTAATCAATTAATTTTAGAGCAATGCACAGATTAAAAATAATAAAATAATTAACCATAAAAATAATTTAATACACCCTTTGATTAAAGGATAGAGCAGATAAATAAATATTAAAACTATGAAAATTTCCATTTCGGCTATAAATCTATAAAAGTAAAGATTTAAAATCTTATCATAGGAGGATAAATGTCATTTAATAATAAATCACTCAAGCACTGCTATATAAATTATGAAGGTAGAGGTAATATTAATTCAGACCTTTGGATATTCGGTTTTGAACCTGGCGGTAACCCTTATGATGAGAGCCAAAAAGAGTATAGAGAGAAAATAGAAAATGCAGACGATGAGAGTTTTATTGAATACTTAAATGAACCATTAGAAGATGAAATCGAGGGAAATACTTACTATATCATTAAAGACTTATTAGAAAAATTTAATCGGAAAAATTGTCTAAATCAGGATGGGACTCACTTTAATATAAACGCAGACTCAGATATTTTCTTTTCAAATTTATTTCCATTAAAGTTCCCTGCTGAAAAAGATCAACGAAATGAATCAATCCTAAATATGTACAGGAAACACTTTAATAATATTGATTCATCAGATCCAAATGGAAGAAAATTTTACAAAGATTCCTGGATTATAGAAAGATATAAGTCTCAATTTTCAAATTTCAACAATGGTGAAAAAAGAGTTATTATCGTAACAAAGGTTAATTATGATAAGACTTATTTGAAATTAATATTTGGAGACGGTGATTGGAGACGAAAAAAAATTGGTACAGAAAAATATGGGACTGGAATTACGAAAATTTATGAATATAGGAAGGAAAATTCTTATATTTATTTTATACCAAATCGTAAGATAGATAATATCACGAAAATTGTTTTTGATGAAGCTAGAGATAAATTAAATGTCAAATAATTATAAATGAGTAGAAATCATTTCTTTTATAATATAAGGTATATAGAACTTCTTGCCCATATACTGAGCGGTGAAACTATAACAAAGCAAAGAGCAGCTGAACTTATAGATGTTGAGGAAATTACAATTTCCCGAGCACTTCGGTTCTACCGATCTTTAGGTATAGAAGCATTTGGCAGAAAGTCAGGAATTAAAATATTTAATAAACCCAAAAAAGAAGATCTAATTTTTCTAGCAGCTAATTACATTTCATCAAAACTTAGTACTGACTATTTTTATAAATCTATTAAGACTTATTCAAAAATTGATGCAAGTTTTTTCCATAAAATTGTTCTTTTATCAAAAGCAATTAAGGAAAACATTATTATAAAGATTAAATATCAAAGACTTACTGATAATAAAACAAATGATTATATATTAAAACCATATAAATTAATTGAAAGCAATAATAATTGGATTCTACACGCACTTAAAGAAGACGAATCAATTCTGAAAACTTTTTACCTGAGCAGAATGCAACATATTTTACTTACTGAAAAGATATTCAAGAAAGATTATGTAGACGATAATTCAGGGGAAATAGAGGAGGTCATATTAAAATTTGTTCCTGAAGTAGAACAGGAATTATATTATAAAATCTGGTTCGATGAGTTTGAAATTGAAAAGCAATCAGATGGTCCTTTTATTCTTAAAACCAATCATCCAATAAATAACAGGTTGGCTGCTTGGTGTATCAGCTGGTGGGATGCAATAGAAATTATTAAACCAGTTGAATTAAAGAAATACATAAAAGAAATGTACTCTGATTTTAGTAAAAAGAATAAATGATTTATTCCGAGCTTTTTCGACTATCAAAGTTTCGATTGCGGATGCAATAAAAAACTGAAGTAGTCTTCGCTAAAAAAATATAAAAACAGTTTAGATACTCTTCGAATTCCTCTTAAAATGCAATATTTAGACCCTTGACCACACTAATCAAGTATTTAATTACGATATTGAAATCATTATTTACTCATTGA
>CALEBT010000053.1 GCA_937942875.1 uncultured Ignavibacterium sp.
ATTTCTCTTTTTACGGTTGGAACAAAATCTTTGGGTCTTCCAAGTTTTGGAAGGCCTAAAATCTCTCTGGCACGATCAAGTGCATCATCAATATTACCGTGAATGTTTTCTTCACCGTACAAATCAAAAATTCCTGCCTGAGTCATAGCATAAAGTGGTTGTGTATGAACTCCGGAAAGTATTATATGAGTCCCGTTTTTACGGGAATCATTATATAACTCTCTTAGGATTTGTAATCCTGTTGCATCAATAGCAGGAACATTACGCATTCTGATAATTAGAATCTTCGGAGGATTTTCAACTATCTTTAATTGTTCTTTAAACTTTGTCGCAGCTCCAAAGAAGAACGGGCCGTTTATTTCAAAAACTTCAACACCTTCAGGAACAATTCTTTTCTCAATTGAATTCGGATCAATTCCTTCTTCCTCATCTTCTAATTCTTTAGTAATAATACTGATGTTAGATACCTCCGCCATTCTCTTCATAAATAATAATACGGCTAATATCATTCCGATTTCTATGGCAATTGTTAAATCGAAAATTACAGTAAGAAAAAAGGTTGTAAGTAATACAATTACATCACTTCTTGGACTCTTTAATAAGGATTTGAAAGCGTGCCATTCGCTCATGTTGTAGGAAACAATAACAAGTATAGCTGCTAATGTAGCCATCGGAATTAGTTTAGCATAACTTCCAAAAAACAACATTATTAGTAAGAGAGTAATAGAATGTATAATTCCCGCTACCGGAGTTCTTCCGCCGTTTTTTATATTAGTTGCTGTTCTTGCAATAGCACCCGTAGCAGGTATTCCTCCGAATAAAGGTGAAGCAATATTTGCAACGCCCTGAGCAATCAATTCCATATTACTTCGATGTTTGCCTCCAATCATTCCATCGGCAACAACGGCTGAAAGAAGAGATTCGATGGCTGCAAGTATTGCAATTGTTGTAGCAGGTGCTATAAGATTTTTAATATCAGACAAATGAAATTCAAGTAAACTTGGTGAGGGAAGATTAGATGGAATTTCTCCGAATCTGCTTCCGATAGTATCTACTGGAAGACTGAAAAATTGAACAATTATTGTCGTAATAATAATTGCAATCAATGAACCCGGAATTTTGTGTGTTACCTTAGGCCAAAAAATCATTATTAATAGAGCAAGTAATGAAATACCCAGCACATAAAAATTAATTGTACCAAAGTTCTGAAAATAAATAATCCACTTTTCGTGAAATTCAGATGGGATCTTGCCTATTTGCAATCCAAAAAAATCTTTTATCTGAGTAGAAAATATCAGCAGTGCAATTCCGCTTGTGAATCCAACAACAACAGGATAGGGAATAAACTTTATTAACGAACCAAACTTAGCTAAGCCCATAAAAATTAGTATGAAACCAGCCATAATAGTTGCAATGGCTAAGCCCGTAGTTCCATACTGTTGAATTATACCATAAACAATTATAATGAAAGCGCCGGTTGGACCACCAATCTGAACTCTGCTTCCTCCAAGAAATGAGATTATAAATCCTGCTACAATAGCAGTAATAATTCCTTTCTCAGGAGTGACACCGCTTGCAATACCAAATGCAATAGCAAGCGGAAGTGCAACGATACCAACTATAATACCGGCAGTTGCATCAGAAATGAATTGTTGTTTTGTATATCCTTTGAGAGTTGTAAATAGCTTAGGTTTTAGTACAGACAAATTATTACCACCTAAATTGAAAAACAAAATTTCACAATCGTACTTTTAACACCCGGAAGGGGACTCTCCGAAGGATGCTTCGCAGAACCTTCAACCTCCTGATCCAGTTTATAAAAAACTTATGTACACCCGGAAGGACTCGAACCTTCAACCTTCTGATCCGTAGTCAGATGCTCTATCCAATTAAGCTACGGGTGCGAAACAATGAATAATCAACAATTTATAATTCATAATGTAAAATGTATAACTACGCATACAAAAATAATGTTTTTAAGTAACTATTAGAATACCAAACCATTGCTTTTGAAGGTTTTAGTATTAAGATTTTGAATAAATCCATTTATAATTGAATATTCTATCTTACCATTTCTTTTTAATACAAAAGTTGGATTGTTTCCGATTTTAATTGCGAAATCAATTTTCTTTTTATCAGTTAATATATTAAATGGCATATCTGAGGTCTCTGATTTTGAATTATCAAAGTAAATATTTGTATAGCCCTTTTCAAATAATTCACTGTAATCCAAATTTTTAATCTCTTTAATGCTATTAAATTCTTTCAAGAGAGTTTTGCCACTGTCAATTTTATATCCTTCAAAGTCATAATCTTCAATTCCATAAAAAGTTGACATATCACCAATGTTTTCAATTGAGGCTTTTAAGTAATAACCATTTTTTGAAAAAATTTCCAAATAGTTAATTGCAATATCAATTTTATAATCCAAACCATTTTTAGAAATTGCTAAGTTTCTTAAAATCAAGTCATATAATCTTTCTTCATTAAATGGAATAGACTCATAAATGTTTTCATCAAAACTTTTATAAGAATCCTCAGCAATTTGTTTAAAGGCAGAAAGTAAAAGAATGAAGTTTAATTTTCTTATAAACTGTTTTTCAGGATCATTTTTCCAGCCGCCGGATTCAACTAATATTGTACTGGTTCCTTTTTTCTGAAACGTATCTCCGAATGCCCTCGGTTCATAGTCATCTGAATATTTTGAAATATGTCCTGGTATAAATTTATTAAGCATTTCATATAAGCCGCTTATTAGTTTCATTGAGTTTAATCGAACATTATCAATTCTCTTATCATAATCAATTGGTGGAGCAAGGAAGGAAATAGTAGCCTGTCTGAAAGAATTCCCTGCAGAATATCTTGGTGTTTGATCGTGCAAATTAAAACCAAAATCTGCTTTAAGTGAATCAAAAGTTTCCATCAGTATTTTAGCTTCAGGAGTTTGGATTCTGTTTGCATCTCTGTTTATGTCTATCATCATTGAATTTCTTCTTGTAAAATAATCGGCACCATCAGGATTGACCATCGGCATAAAGTATATTGTGGTATTTCTGAGAATTAAATTTTTTACATCATTATAGTGAAAATTATCTGAAAAAAAATTGAAGATATCAAATAATGCGGCAGTGGCAGTTGGCTCATCTCCGTGCATTTGAGACCATAGAAATATTTTCTTTTTACCAGTCCCTGTTGATAATAAAAATATATCCCTTCCTTCAAAAGATTTACCCGCATTTTTGACAGTAAAAACGTTTTTAGTTTTCAATGAATCAATTAATCTTATGATATCTGAATGCTTGAAAAACCTGTCTTTAAGGGTTTTCTCTTTGAAAAATTCATAATTATAGTATAAACTTTGCTCGAAGCTGAAATTTTGTGACATTATTAATCCATTTATGAAAATAAATGATAGAATTATTTTAATTTTGTACATAAATAAAATGTTTATTTAACTCTCATAAAATACTATGATAACAAATAAACTTAAAATTGGTGATAAACTGCCATATTTCCATTTGAAATGTGTAGACGGTAAATACTATTCTTCTGATGAATTATCAGAAAAAAGTCAAGCATTGATTGTAATTTTCAGCTGCAATCATTGTCCTTATGTTAAAGCATACGAAGACCGAATTATTGCAATTCAGAATGACTACCTTAAAAGAAATGTTATGATAGTTGCCATCAATTCAAATGATGATGTTAATTATCCAGAAGATTCGTTTGATGAAATGATTAAACGTAGTAAAGAAAAGAATTTTAATTTTCTTTATCTCAGAGATGAATCTCAGGAAATTGCAAAAGAATTCGGTGCAACTCATACTCCTGAGGTATTTCTTTTCAATAAAGAAAAAGAACTCATATATCACGGAAAAATTGATGATAATTGGCAGAACCCACAGGATGTCAAAACTCATTATTTAAGAACTGCTTTGGATGAATATCTCTCAGGAAAAGAAGTTCAGTTCCCTGAGACTTATTCAATTGGCTGCACTATTAAATGGAAAATGTAAGCTTTAAAACGCTATGAGAATTTTTCTTTGCCAGCATAATCCCATAGTTGGTGCGCTTGAATATAATTTTCAAAAAATCATAACGGGTTATAAAAAAGGTGTCGAGGCAGGTGCAGATTTAGTTGTCTTTCCTGAACTTTTCTTGCTTGGATACCCACCACAAGACCTTGTAGAAAAAAGGGAATTCAGAGATGCTGTTAAAAATTATATTTCAAAGATAGCATCACAAACGAATTCAACAGGTTTGTTATTTGGTGCAATAACAGAAGATGATGATAATATTGGAACAGATATTCATAATTCTGCAATTTTATGCTTTGATGGAAAAGTTCAATTCGTTCAACATAAAACTCTTATTCCTAATTATGATGTTTTTGATGAGATGAGATATTTTGATTCTGCAAAGAAAGTTAATGTATTTGAATTTCGTGAAGAAAGATTGGGAATATCAATCTGTGAAGATATATGGAATGATGCT
Organism: uncultured Ignavibacterium sp.; assembly: GCA_937942875.1. GTDB lineage: Bacteria > Bacteroidota > Ignavibacteria > Ignavibacteriales > Ignavibacteriaceae > Ignavibacterium. The sequence goes on from CALEBT010000053.1 coordinate 4,495, forward strand.
GATTATTGGTACAAGCGAAGATATACAAAAGATCCTGTAAATGATTTAATAAAACAGGGAGCTACAATTTTAATTAACATTTCAGCTAGTCCATATTCATACGGAAAAAGAACTAATAGAAAAGATATGCTTAGTTCTCTTTGTAGAAATGATAATTTACCATTGATTTATTGTTGTTGTGTTGCCGGACAGACAGAATTGATTTTTGATGGTGCAAGTATGTGTTTCGATAATAATGGTAAATTAGTAAAACTTGGTAAAGCTTTCAGTGAGGATTTTATACTTTTTGATACCGAACAATCTTATGAAGAAATAAGGATTTGTGAATCAAATTTTGAAGAAGAAGTGTATAATGCGCTGGTATATGGTCTTCGCGATTATTGTAAAAAAGAGGGCTTCGATAAAGTTGTTTTAGGACTAAGTGGAGGAATTGATTCAGCTTTAGTTACTTGTATTGCTGTGGATGCTTTAGGCAAAGAAAGTGTAAAAGTACTTCTATTACCATCTAAATATTCAAGTGATGGAAGTATTAAAGATTCAATTCAATTATGCAATAATCTGAATATTGATTATGTCCAAATTCCAATTCAGGGGATTGTGGATGCTTCTTTAAATCAATTTAGTTCATCAGGATTGAGTTACAATTCTATTACTGAAGAGAATATTCAGGCAAGAATAAGAGGCAATTTGCTGATGGCTTATTCAAATAGTTATGGAAATCTACTGTTATCTACAGGAAACAAGTCAGAACTTGCCGTTGGCTATACGACCATGTATGGCGATATGTGTGGAGGAATTTCAGTGATTGGCGATGTTTATAAAACTGATGTATACAGACTTGTAAATTATATTAACAGAGACTCAGAAATAATTCCAAAAGAAATTATAAATAAACCACCATCAGCAGAACTTAGACTAAATCAAAAAGATCAAGACACGCTGCCACCTTATGATATACTTGATAAAATTTTAAGAATGTATCTTGAAGAAAATAAAGAAGAATTTGAAATAAGTGATTTAATTGGTAATGCTGATTTAGTAAAAAGAGTACTTAAAATGGTTGATGATAATGAATTTAAGAGAAAGCAAGCCCCACCTGTTTTAAGAGTATCTCAAAAAGCTTTTGGTTATGGAAGAAGATACCCCATTGTTCAGGGATGGAGAAGCAATAATAACTGACTAATGAAACGATAATCTGAGAATTATATCAAACTATAAATAATTTTTTTGAAATATAAGGAACTGTTATGATTAAGAATGTTTATTTCACAACATTATTAACAATTTTATTTTCATTGAGTATTTATGCACAATTATCGAATAATAAAGAGTTAATCAAAATAAAATCTTACTCTTCTTTAGATAAAGCTGTAATAGGCTCAGAACTAATAATTGCTGTAGAGGTTGAAATTGCTGAAACCTGGCATATAAATTCAGATGCTCCAAAAGATGAGTTTTTAGTTCCAACTAATCTCTCAATTTCAGGGAGCGATAAAGTTGAGTTTATCAAAGTTGCATATCCCCCTGCTAAACAATATAAGTTTGATTTTTCAGATAGTCCTGTTTTAGTCTGGGAAGGGAAGTTTTTTATTCCTGTTAAAATTAAATTTTCAGAAAATATTGAGGTAGGTAATTCTTCCTTGATAGTTTCTCTTGAGTATCAGGCTTGTAATAATATTACCTGCTTAGCACCTAATACAATTTCAGATACTCTTTTCTTGGATTTTGTGGACAAACAAACACCTATAAATCAAATTAATCAAGAGATTTTTGAAAAATTAGATACAAGTAATTTAACTACAAGCACAAAAGCTGATGACGAATCTTTAGCAAGTAAATTAGAAAAGAGTGGAATAATATTAAGCTTATTTTTAGTTTTTCTCGGTGGTTTAGCTCTTAATTTAACTCCTTGTGTTTATCCACTGATACCAATTACAATAGGATACTTTGGTGGTCAAAGTGAAGGTAAAACCTCAAAGTTATTTCTTATGGGTCTGCTGTTTGTTCTGGGAATGGCTGTAACCTATTCGATTGTTGGTGTTGTAACTTCATTAACAGGTGCAGTATTTGGGGCTTTGCTACAAAATCCAATTGTTATAATTATTATTGTTGCAATTTTTATAGCCTTATCATTGAGTATGTTTGGAGTGTATGAGTTTAAGTTACCTGATTCATTAGTTGCGAAAGCAAGTGCTGCTAAAACAGGTTTTTATGGTTCTTTTTTTATGGGCTTGACTATGGGAATAGTTGCAGCTCCTTGTATTGGTCCTTTTGTGCTTGGATTAGTAACTTATGTTGCAACCAAAGGTGATCCATTATATGGATTTTTGATGTTCTTTGTTCTTGCAATCGGGTTAGGTTTTCCATATTTGTTATTAGCAGTTTTCTCTGGAAAAATAAAATCGCTGCCAAGGGCGGGATTATGGATGGAGGCAATAAAACATATTTTTGGAATTATACTTCTGGGTATGGCAATTTATTTCGCTTTGCCATTATTGCCTAAAACAATTTCAGCTTATGTTTTACCAATCTTTGGATTGATTTCATCTTTTTATTTATTATTATTTGATAAAGCTGCAAATAGTGTAAAAGGTTTCAGAATCTTTAAGATTATCTTTTCAATTTTAGTAATAATAATTTCTGTCTATTCTTTAATTCCGTCGAATAAACAATCTATTGATTGGAAACAATACTCAGAATCTGAACTAAAATATGCTTCTGATAAAAAAGGAGTAATAATTGACTTTTATGCCGATTGGTGTATCCCCTGCAAAGAACTTGATGCTCTGACTTTCTCTGATCCAAATGTAATAAAACTCTCAGAAGATTTTGTTAATTTAAAAGCAGATATGACAAAATCAGTTTCTCCTGAAGTAGAAGCATTAAGGGAAAAATATAATATTATTGGCGTGCCAACTGTATTGATATTGAATTCAAAATTACAGGAAATAAATAGGATTACGGGCTTTGTAAATGCAGTTGAATTCAGTGAATATTTAAATGATGAAAGACTTAAATAATTAAATTGTTAATTCATCTTTGAATCATTAGTTTTGATACCGCAATTATTAAATATTTTAGTGAGAATTTATGGAAAACGATAAAGAGAAAGATCTTCTTGAACTTAAAGAAGTAACAATCAGATTTGCAGGTGATTCCGGTGATGGTATGCAATTAACCGGATCACAGTTTAGTGAAAATACTGCTTGGGTTGGAAATGATTTAAACACATTACCCGACTATCCCGCAGAAATCCGTGCTCCCGCTGGTACAATTTATGGCGTTAGTGGTTTTCAGCTTCACTTTAGTAGCGATGATATCTACACCCCCGGAGATCAACCTGACGTTCTTGTCGCAATGAATCCTGCAGCACTTAAAAAAAATTTACCTGAACTTAAGCCAGGTGGAATGATAATAGTTAATTCGGATGCATTTGATGCTAAGAATCTAAGCTTGGCAAATTATGCTACAAATCCATTGGAAGACGATAGTTTAAGTGGATATCAGGTCTTCAAAGTTCCTATTACTTCAATGACCACAAGAGCATTGGAAGGAATAAAACTCACTCCAAAAGAAGTTGCAAGAACTAAAAACTTCTTTGCTTTAGGTTTAATGTACTGGTTATTTAACAGACCTTTAGATACTACATTAAATTGGATTGATCAGAAGTTTGCTAAAAAACCTGAATACGTTGAAGCAAATAAAAAAGCATTAAAAGCCGGATATGATTTTGGCGATATAACTGAAATATTCACCTCAAGATTTGCAGTTAATCCTGCTAAATTGCCTGCAGGAGTTTACCGAAATATTTCTGGAAATGAAGCGACAGCATTAGGTTTTTTAGCTGCTTCGGTGAAAAGTGGGTTGCCATTGTTTTTAGGTTCATATCCAATTACTCCTGCTTCAGAAATATTACAATATCTGAGTGAATATAAGCATTTTGGTGTAAAAACATTTCAGGCTGAAGATGAAATAGCTGGAATAACCACTGCAATTGGAGCATCTTTTGCCGGAAATTTGGCAATTACAAACACAAGTGGACCAGGTCTTTCTCTGAAGACCGAAGCACTTGGTTTAGCAATAATGACAGAATTACCTTTAGTTGTTATCGATGTTCAACGTGGTGGACCAAGCACCGGACTACCAACAAAAACTGAACAGGCTGACTTATTACAAGCAGTTTTTGGACGAAATGGTGAAGCCCCATTATGTGTAGTAGCAGCAAAAACTCCTAGTCATTGTTTTGATATGGCTTTGGAATCTGCAAGAATTGCATTAAAATATATGACTCCTGTTATTCTATTAACAGATGGTTATATTGCAAACGGTTCTGAGCCTTGGAAATTGCCAAATGTAGATGAAATTCCTGAAATTCCGGTTAAGTTCGTTACTGAAAGAGAAGGTTATTATCCATATGCAAGAAATGAAAATTTAGCTCGTCCTTGGGCTATTCCCGGAACTCCTAATCTTGAACATAGAATTGGTGGGTTGGAAAAATCTAATATTTACGGAAATGTAAGCTATGACCCCGAAAATCATCACGAAATGATTAAGATACGAAAACAGAAAATTCAAAATATTCAAAATGATATTCCTGATTTGGAAATCGAAGGTGATATTGATGCAGATTTACTGGTTGCTGGATGGGGTGGAACTTATGGAGCGATAAAAGAAGCTGTTACCAAAGCAAGGAATGGAGGACTTAAGGTAGCTCAGATTCATTTTAATTATCTTTGTCCATTTCCAAAAAATACAGGTGAAGTTTTAAGTAGATATAAAAAAATAATGGTCCCTGAAATAAATTTAGGTCAATTAGCTTATATGCTAAGAAGTGAATTTTTAATCGAAGTGATTCAATATAATTTAGTCAGAGGTTTACCATTAAGAGTTAGTGGAATACTTGACAAAATTTTAGAGATTGCAGGAGGTAACAATGGATAGTAACACAGTAGTAAAAGAATTTAATTATACTGCAAAAGACTTTGCTTCAGATCAGGATGTCAGATGGTGTCCGGGTTGCGGTGATTATTCAATTCTTGCTCAGGTTCAAAGAAGTTTTCCTGAAATAATAAATAAACCGAAAGAAAATATTGTATGGGTTTCAGGAATTGGATGCTCAAGCCGTTTCCCATATTATATGAACACTTATGGATTTCACGGAATTCACGGGCGTGCAACTGCAATTGCAACCGGAGTAAAAATAGCAAATCCAAATTTAGATGTGTGGGTCGCAACTGGTGATGGAGATTTATTAAGTATCGGTGGAAATCATTTTATTCATACTTGCAGAAAAAATGTTGATTTAAAGATAATTTTATTCAATAACAGAATCTATGGTTTAACTAAAGGTCAGTATTCTCCTACGTCTTTAAAAGGTCAGGTTACCAAAACAACCCCTTACGGAAGTGTAGATTATCCTTTTAATCCTCCAAAACTCGCCTTGGGAGCTGAAGCTACGTTTATCGCTCGTTCAATTGACAGAAATGCCAAACATCTTCAGGAGATGATTAAAAGAGCCGGCTTACATAAAGGGACTGCATTTTTAGAAGTATTTCAGAACTGTAATATTTTTAACGACGGAGCATTTGATTTACTTACTGATAAAGAAACAAAAGATGATCACGTAATAGAATTAAAACACGGAGAACCACTGATTTTTGGCAAGAATAAAGATAAAGGTATCAGATTAGAGGGTTTTAATCCTGTAATTGTTGATTTAACAAATGGTCATTTTTCAATAAATGATTTATGGATTCACGATGAATTCGATCCTTCACCTGCCCGTGCTTCAATTATTATGTCTTTTGATGAGAAAGAAGGATTTCCTACACCCATTGGTGTTTTCAGACAAATCTTTAAAGAAACTTGTGATGAAGGTATAACCCGCCAGATTAGTGAAGTAAAAAAGAAAAAAGGTGAAGGGGATCTCAAAAAGGTTCTTTATAGTGGTAATACCTGGGAAGTAAAATAAAACTCATAATTTTTGTCTAATGAATTGTCATACGATTGAAAGATTGTATGACAATTCTTTTTTTATATCCTATGATTTAATTTATGATTGATTTTAATCTTCTTGACGAAATAATAATTCAAAACAAATTCTTTGTACTTACAACCCACGTTAATCCGGATGCTGATGCAATTGGTTCTGAGGTTGCATTTTATCATATCTTAAAAAGTTTTAATAAACAGGTAAGGATAATAAATCATAGCTCAACTCCTTATAACCTGATTTTTCTTGATAAGGAAAACGTCATTGAAAAATTTAACTACGAAATTCATTCAGAAGTTTTAAATAATGCTGAAGTAATAGTTCTTATTGATCTAAATAATCTTTCCAGAACCGTTAGTATGAAAGATTCTATTGAAAATTCGAAATCAAAAAAAATTTATATTGATCATCATCAATCTCCGGATAATTCTGCTGATTATTATTTCCTTGATTCTGAAGTCTCTGCCACAGGAGAAATTATCTTAGATTTTTTAATGGCCAAACATAAAAATCTAATAAATAATGAAATTGCAGTTCCTCTTTACGCTGCAATAATGACAGATACAGGGTCGTTCAGATTTGAAAGAACAACTCCTAAACTTCATAGAGATATAGCATTTTTGATTGAAAAGGGAGCTGATCCGGTAGGAATCTATGATAAGATTTATGATCAAAGTAAATTCAGTAAATTAAAATTATTGGGCAGGTCACTTAATTCCATAAAACTTTTGTATAACAATAAATTTGCTTATATGATAATTACACAAAATGATTTGATTGAAACAGAAGCAGAAGAAAGTGATACGGATAATTTTGTGAATTATAATCTATCAATTGAAAATGTGGTTCTGGGTTTACTTTTTATTGAATTAAAAAATGGATTCAAAGTAAGTTTCAGGTCGAAAGGAAATGTCAGAGCAGATTTGTTAGCCAAAAATTTTGGTGGTGGTGGACATAAAAATGCCGCTGGCGCTCGTTTTTACAATCAGGAAATGAATCAGGATATTATTAACAATATTCTTGAAAATTCTATAGAATATCTAAAGTCAATTGGAGTATAAAATGTTTGAACTGAATTTTTATTCCGGTAAGAAAAAAATTACTTATGGAGATTTATCTATCGTCATCAGATTTCTTATTGATGATAATCAGTTGAAAAAGAATTTATCTTATCTTGAAAAAATTTATAATCTCAATTTATCTGATTTGCAAAAAGAGAACTTTTTATCAAAGGAATGCAACCAAATCAGGATTCCAACAAATTCCGGCAAACCGGATGAAATTATTATACGTAAAGTTAAAGTTGATGATAAATTTGATTCTGATTTTTTCAGGGACTATTTGTCAGAAATAGTTCAACAGATTAAGAATGAAAAAGTCAATTCAATTCACCTCTTTATCCCTAATTACCAACAATTCAAAAATTATTTGGATGATGAAAATTATCTTGTTCAGACGATAATTGAAGGAATTTATTTGGGTAACTATTCGTTCAATAAATACAAATCAGAAAAAAACAATCATAAAAAGTTGGATGTATTTTTATATTCAGATAATGAAGAAAGGTTAGATGAAGTTATTCAAAATACAAAATCATTAATGAGTGCGGTTTATTTTGCCCGTGATTTGCAGAACGAACCGAGCAATGAATTAACACCAGAGATTTTTTCAAAATTAATTAAATCAGAAGCATCGAAAAGAAAAATAAGGATAACTATTTTAGATGAAAAAGAAATTGAAAAAAGAAAAATGTTTGGTTTACTTTCAGTCGGGAAAGGTAGCATCAACAAACCAAGATTTATAGTTCTTGAATATAAACCAACAGTTAAAAAGAATAAAAAAATTAAACAAAATAAAATTGTATTAGTTGGTAAAGGAATGACCTTTGACTCTGGAGGAATTTCTTTAAAGCCATCCAAATCAATGGGCGAAATGAAAAATGATATGGCTGGTGCTGCGGTAGTAGCAGCTAGTTTGATCGTTGCTGCGGATAATAAACTTCCTGTTCATCTTTTTGGAATCATTCCTCTTGCAGAAAACATGCCATCTGGTTCAGCATTCAAACCCGGAGACATAATAAAAACTGCATCCGGAAAAACAATTGAAGTCGAAGATACTGATGCAGAAGGAAGGATAATTTTATCTGATGCACTTGATTATGCCTCGAAACTTAAACCAGATCAGATTATTGATTTTGCTACTCTAACAGGTTCTTGTGTAGTTGCTCTGGGAGAATTTGTAGCTGGTATGTTCTCGAACAATGATGAAGTAGCTAATAATCTTTACCAAAGCGGTTTGAAGACTTATGAAAGAGTATGGCGGTTACCAATTTGGGATGATTATTCAAAATTAATTGATAGTGATATAGCAGATGTAAAAAATTTAGGAATAAAGTGGGCAGGTGCAATTACTGCTGCTAAGTTTTTGGAAAAATTTGTTGATAAAAAAATAAAATGGGCTCATCTGGATATTGCAGGTCCATCAATACATCATAATTTCCGCTCATATACTAATAAATATATGACCGCTTTTGGTGTAAGGCTAATTTATGATTATTTGCTAAGAATAATCAAATGATTGTTAAATTGATAGTGCAACTAAAGAATTATAATATTTAACTAACTACTAAAAATTTTTTTATGGTTGGCAGGCAGATTCAACATTACAGGATAATATCTGAGTTAGGTGAAGGAGGTATGGGAAAAGTTTATAAAGCCTTCGACACCAAACTTGAGCGATTTGTAGCGATTAAATTCCTTAACCCTCATTTGCTCAAAGATTCTTTATTTCTTGAAAGGTTCAGAACTGAAGGGAGAAATCACGCAAAGCTATCTCATCCAAATATTGTAATGGTGTATGGATTTATTGAATATGGTGAAATGGTTGGCTTGATAATAGAATATGTTGAAGGATTTACAATTGAAAATTTAATTGAAAAATATAAAAGACTGAATCTCATTTATTCATTAAAGATTATTCGGCAAGTATTGATTGCTTTAGAATATGCTCATTCAAAAGGATTAATACACAGAGATATCAAACCATCTAATATAATTATAGATAATAGTGGGGTTGCAAAACTGATGGATTTTGGCATCTCAAAATCAGTACATTCTAAATCAGATTTAACAAGAATGGGAAGGAATGTAGGAACAATTCTTTATATGAGTCCTGAACAAATCAATAATCAGGAATCAACTGTCAAAACTGATTTATATTCTCTTTCAATCACATTATACGAGATGTTAAATGGAAGTCCGCCTTACTATTATGATAATGAATTTAAGATTTATGAGGCACATTTAAAGCAGCTCCCTGTCAGATTATCATCAAAGTATATGGATATTCCTCCAGAAGTTGATGATTTGATAGTTTCTGCAATGAATAAATCTACTTCTGTCAATTATTCTACAAGTTCTGAATTTAGAAGAGCTGTTGAGGATTTGATTTTTTCTCTTCCTGTTAAAATTAATCAGATTACTTCAATTTCGGAGAGTAATCAAAATGAAACTAAAAAAATTGGCAGAGGGATTTTAATTCCATTATTTATTATTCTTGCTATATTTTCACTTGCTGGTCTATCCTATCTTTTTGTAAAAAATTATCTTCCAAAAGAAGAAGAAAAAATACCTGAAAGAACCATCAATTTTAACTCATTAAAATCAAATTCAAAAAGTGAATGGCAAAAATTAACTGTTAACTCTACAGGAAATCTGACTGACATAATGTTCTTGGATGGGAAATTCTATCTAAGTGATGATTCCGGCAATATCTTTTATGGAGATGATACTTTTGGACTCGGAAATGTCGAGAAATTTAGCCTCAATGGAATAAACAGAATACTTAATCATAAGGATAACTTAATCTTATTTGGAAATAATGGAAAGATTCTGATTGTTAATAAAGACTTCAAAGAGGTTAAAACTCTGGATATTTCAAATGAAAGCATTTTAAGTGCAGATATTTACGGAAATAAAGTTTTCTTTTGCGGTGGAAATGGATTAATAGGAAATCTGAATTTAGATCTGTTCAATTTTAACGTATTTATAAACATCCCTAAAACTGATTTTCTTGATATAAAATTTATCAGTGAAAATAAAATTATTGCTGTGGGAATAGATGGTATTATATTGCAATCGAATGATGGTGGACAAAATTGGTCTTCACAAAAACTTCAGACAAACTATCTAAAAAGAATAGCAGTTCATCCGAATAAAAATTTAATTTATTTGTCCGGCTCATTGGGAGCTATTTACTATTCCGAAGATATGGGCAAGAGTTGGAATGAAATGAAATTGAAAGTCACATCTCCCGTTAATGATGTATTATTTTTTGATTTAAATAATTTCTATGCCGTGAATTCAACTGGTGATTTTATTTATTCTAATGATGGAGGTTCAAATTGGAACATCAAAAAAACAGAGTACTACATTCCATTAAATAAAATTATAACTTACGGTAAGGATCTTTATATTATCGGGAATAACGGTCTTTTATTGAAAAAAAGTCTTTAAGGAAAAATGGACAAATTCGTAATTAAAGGTGGGAAGAAGTTAAATGGAAAAGTATCAGTCAGTGGGGCTAAAAATGCTTCATTAGCTTTGATGCCTGCTGTACTACTTACTTCAGGAATTTCAAGATTATATAATACTCCAAGATTAAATGATGTTTTTACTATGATAAAACTTTTATCTCAAATGGGGGTTACAAGTAACTTTAAGGATGAACAATTAGAAATTAATACCACTGAAATAAAAACATACGAAGCACCCTACGAACTTGTAAAGAAGATGCGAGCTTCCATTTATGTATTAGGTCCGTTACTTTCAAGATATGGATATGCGAAAGTATCTCTTCCGGGAGGATGTGCGTGGGGTCCCAGACCTATTAATTTGCATTTAATGGCACTTCAAAAAATGGGTGCCAAAATTGACTTGGAACAAGGTTATATAATTGCAAAAGCCAATAAGTTAAATGGTGCAAAAATAAGTTTTGATATTCCTTCAGTTGGGGCAACGGGAAATACATTGATGGCTGCTGCTTTGGCAAAGGGAACTACAGTCATTAATAATGCAGCTTGTGAGCCGGAAATAACAAATCTTGCAAATTTTCTAATTAAGATGGGTGCTAAGATTAACGGAATTGGCACTTCAATTTTAGAAATTCAGGGAGTAGATGAACTAACTCCATCTGAGATAAATACAATCCCTGATAGAATCGAAGCAGGAACTTTATTGATTGCTGCCGCAATTACAAAAGGCAGCATAGAATTAATTGATGCAAATGAATATCATATTTATTCGATTTTATCTAAACTTGAAGAGGCGGGAATTAAAATAACTATTGGTAAAAATTCAATTCAACTTGATGCTACGGATTCAGAAATTAAATCGGTTGATGTATCAACCTCAGTTTTTCCCGGTTTCCCTACAGATATGCAAGCTCAATGGATAGCGTTGATGTCTCTTGCAAATGGAACAGCAAATGTTACTGATACTATTTATTTTGATAGATTTAATCACGTCCCTGAGCTTGTAAGATTGGGAGCAGATATTGTAGTTAATGATAATACTGCGAGAGTAGTTGGTGTAAAAAAATTAACCGGAGCAAAAGTAATGTCAACAGATTTGCGCGCAAGTGCGTCTTTAGTTCTTGCCGGCTTGGCTGCTGAAGGTACAACAGAAGTTTTACGTGTTTATCATTTAGATCGTGGTTATCAAAAAATTGAAGAAAAGTTAAATTCTTTAGGTGCTGATATTCAAAGAGTTCAAAGCAGTGAGTATTAAAAGCTTTTTAATTAAATACAAAACTTTCGTTCTTTTACTTTTATTTACTGCTCTAACAAATTATTTATTAATAAATCTGCCTTTATTCAAAGAGTTCAGTTATGAATTTGCTTCAGTAAACGGTCTTTTATTTTTTATCACAATTCCAATATTAGTTTTTTACAGTTATAAGAAAGAATTAGCTAATAAAAAATCTCTGCTTATTATCTTATTACTTACACCTTTAACAGTCGTTTCATTAAATTACTTTTTTGTTGAAATCTGTTCCTTTAAAGATGGATTATATTTTTATTTGGTAATTTCTTTGGCATCCGGACTTATTGCTTTTTTTTAGCTGAAATAATTTATTCCCTTTTTCCAAGAAGGGCATATCTATTATTAATAATTTCTTTGATGGTTCTGATTGCTATTCCACTTTTTGAGCTCTATTTATACCCTCAAATTTATTTTTATTCTCCTTTGATTGGATTTTTCCCCGGCAGCATATACGATGAAGATATTAGTATAGATTCAAAGTTAATTACTTATCGGACATTAAATCTTTTATTTATATATATCTTCTTTTATTTAACTAAAAAGAAAATTGTTAAGAACAAATTATTATTTTCTTCCTTGATTCTTGTTGGTATAATAATTTCTTTTTTAATTAGCCCCTTATTCGGATTTTCAACAAATGAAAACCGACTAAAAAATATCCTTACAAACAAAATTGAAACAAATAATTTTATTATCTATTATGACAAATTAGATTCAACTGAGGAAAAAATAATTTCTCTTTATTTCAATTATTATTATTCAGAACTTCATAGGATTATAAAAACAAAACCACCGAGAAAGATAAAAGCGTTTTTATTTGAAAATGATAATGATAAAAGAAGGTATTTCGGTTCAGAAAATGCTGATGTAGCTAAACCGTGGTTATACCAAATTTATTTGGATAAGAACAATTGGAAATCTACCTTAAAACACGAATTAGCACATATATTCAGTGCAGAGTTTGGCAGCTCACCTTTAAAGCTTTCAGGAGATTTTAATCCATTTTTAATAGAAGGTTTTGCTACTGCTATGGATCCTTTCGTTGACATTTATGATATTGATCATCTTGCAGCAATTCATTATAAAAATTCTAAAGAAAATATTATTCCCAAAATAAGTGGAAGTATTAACTTTTTCGGCTTTAACTCTACATTGAGCTATATCTATTCTGGTTCATTTTGTAAATATTTAATTGAAGTTTATGGAATTGATAAATTTAAAAGATTTTATTCAGATAACAATTTTGAGAAAGTTTATAATAAGAACTTTTCAAGTATAACTAATGAATATTTGAAATATTTAGAGAGTATTTCAGTATTGACAAGTTCAAATACTTATTATTATTACTTTTGTAGGAAAGCTTTAATTCAAAAAGATTGTCCGAGATTTATCGGAAGAAAAATTAAGGAAGGGTGGGAACTGTTTGAAAAAGATCATATCGCTGATGCAAAAAATGTGTTTGTACAAGTTCTTAATTTCTCAGATAATTATTCTGCTTTGGTTGGTTTAACTGAATGCTTGATAAAACAGGATTCTCTTTCAAGTGCAGAAAAAATTATAACTAATAATTTGCAAAAGTATTCCGAGACTCCTTATGAATATTTATTAAAATTTCGATTAGCGGATATTTATGGACTTTCTGGAAATTATGATAATGCTTCAGAATTATATTCGATACTTGAAAGAGATAGACCAAATTTTAATTTGCAATCTCTATCGGATTTCCGGATAAAATTGATCTCAGTGGGATTATTGAAAGATTACCTTTTATCAAGTGATTCTGTGAAATTCAAGATTATTCTAAAACTAAATGAAAAACAGTATTCATATTCATCTATTCCGGTTTTAATTACTTTAGCAAAAAATTTAAGAATTGATTATGAGGAGTTTTTATCTGTTTTTGATAAACCATTTGTTCAATTCGATGAATACTCTTTCTTTGCGTTTCTAAAATTATCTCAGTTTATTTCAGATAATTTTGATTTTTTGAGAGCGAGAAAAATGGCCGCATTATCAAAAAGATTAAATTCAAATGATTATGCTAATGAATACCTTGAGAGTAATTATAAAATGATTGAATGGCTTTATTTTAATCATAATAATTTTAATTAAACTTTGATGAATAAAATTGATATAAATACTAAGTTAAACGAGATTCCATTTATAAAAATAATTTCCGAACTCGCTAAAAGAGAAGGAGTTAAAATTTATCTTGTTGGTGGATTCGTTCGTGATTTAATATTAAATCGCCAGAGAAATGATATAGACATATTAGTTATTGGAAACGGACCTGATTTTGCTGAAAAATCGGCAAAAGAATTAGAGGTAAATAATTTAGTATTATATAAAAACTTTGGAACCGCACATTTTACCTTTGATGATTACGATGTTGAATTTGTAGGAGCTCGCAAAGAATCTTATGATAGAAAAAGCAGGAATCCTGTTGTTGAAAATGGAACTTTTGAAGATGATATTAACAGACGAGATTTTACAATTAACACAATTGCGATTTCTATAAACGACGAAGATTTTGGTTTAGTAATAGACAGATTTAATGGAATTCAGGATATTAAGGACAAGATAATCAGAACTCCGATTGATCCTTTAATTACTTTTAATGACGACCCTCTGAGAATATTACGAGCATTCAGATTTGCAAGTCAACTTCAGTTTGAAGTTCACGATTCAGTTATGATTGCTGCAAATCAATTGAGAGAAAGATTAAAAATCATTTCTCAGGAAAGAATTACGGATGAATTATTAAAAATACTTGAATCGAGTAAGCCCTCAGTCGGCTTGAAATTATTATTCATCTCTGGTGTGCTTGAAATTATATTCCCTGAAATACACCAATTAGCCGGAGTAGAGCAGAGAAAAGATTATCATCATAAAGATGTTTTTTTTCATACTTGTGAAGTAGTTGATAATGTTTCATCGAAAACAGACAATATCTGGCTCAGATTTGCAGCACTTGTCCACGATATTGCAAAACCAAATACTAAGAAATTTATCGATGGAATTGGATGGACATTTCACGGTCATGAAGAAATAGGAGCAAGAATGATTAAAAACATATTCAAAAAATATAAATTACCTTTTCATAAAATTGAATATGTCGAAAAATTAGTCAGATTGCATTTACGACCTATAGCACTTGCAAGTGAGGAAGTTACTGACTCTGCCATCAGAAGATTAATTGTACAGGCTGGGGATAAATTGGATGATTTAATCACATTATGCAGAGCAGATATTACAAGTAAAAACATTCAGAAAGTTGAAAAATATCTGGAAAATTATGACTTAGTAATGAGAAGAGTAAAAGAAGTTGAAGAGAAAGATAAATTAAGATCTTTTCAATCTCCGGTCAGAGGGGATGAGATTATGAAAGTTTGTAATATTCCTCCCGGGAAAAAAGTTGGATTAATTAAAGCCGATATTGAAGAAGCTATTCTTGATGGTTTAATTCCTAATACTTACGAAGCGGCATTCGAATATTTATTAAAAATCAAGAATAAATATTTGAACTCAGACATTTAGGTTATTGTTTAACACTTGTCGAAAATTTCTGGCCAATTATTTATTTATTTTACCATTCATAAATAAGCAGGCAATCTGATTGTTAATTTCAATAATTTAACACTTAGTAATTTTAATTTTTACATTGGAGAATAAATGAAAGTATTGATAGTCGGTCTTTTGGTTATTTTTAATAGCTTTTCAACAATAAGTTCTCAAACTAAAATAACTCTAAATGATGCTATATCAATTGCATTGAAAAACAATACTATTCTCAATCAGACTGGAAATAATATTTTATCACAGGAATCATCATTAAAATCTGCTTATGGAAATTTAATTCCTTCTTTAAGTGCACAAGGCTCCTGGGGATGGGAACGTAATGAGCAAGCAGGTTCGACAAGATTTTTCAATGGTATTCCCTTTATTATCCCACCGATTACAACTGAATCACGAAGTTTTTATGCCGGACTAAACTCCGATGTAGTTCTTTTTGATGGCTTGGCGAATATTGAAAACATAAGTCTTAATAAGAATAATTTGAACTCAGCTAAACTTTTCTTTGAGTTCTTAAAGCAACAAATTGCTTTAAATACGATGGTAAAATATTATATGGTTATGACTCAAAAAGAGTTATTGAAAGTAAGAGAAGAAAACTTAAAGAAGCAAAAAATAAACTATCAACTAATTGAAGAAAGAAATCGTTTGGGTGCTGCCACCTTGGCTGATCTTTATCAGCAACAGGTTGAGTTAGGTAATGCAGAACTACAACTAATAAATCAATCTTTAGAAGTAGAAAAAGCACAAAATGATTTGATTATTTTTCTCGGTCTTGATATAACCGGAAATTATGATATTGAAGACAATTCGATAAAAAATATTAATTACCAATCTTTGGAAGCTTTTGAAGAAGAATATAGTAATTTACAATCCAGAATCAGTGATGCCTACAACAACAGACTTGATTATAAAAGCAAACTTTATGAATTAAAATCAAGCATGAATTCTATTAGAATTGCTGGAGCAGGTCATTTCCCAACGCTTGTTGGTTCAATGGGTTTTTCAACATTTTCTAATAACTTAAGTGATTTATTTGATTCAAAGTCTTATTCTGCGGGATTAAGATTGAACATTCCGATATTTTCTAATTTTAATATCAGCAATCGTGTTCAGATAGCTGAAGTCCAAGCTATGAATAAACAATTGGAGGTTAATGAATTAGAAAGGAAAATAAAACAGGAGATTAGTCAGACTTACAATTCATTTGTTGCAGCAAAAAAATCTTTGTCAGTGTCTCAAAAAAATGTTAAAGCAGCCGAAGAAAGATTAAGAATTGAACAGGAAAAATATAATATCGGGTCAGGTCGTCTGCTTGACTTACAAATTGCAAATACCGCTTTTGTTGTTGCTCAAACTGATTATGTTAATTCACAATATAATTATTTAATAACCAGTGATCAGATAAAATTCTATCTTGGTATTCTTGATATATCAAAATTTGATTCTAAAGGAGAATAATATGTCTAACAATGGCAAAAAGAAATCAAAGAAAAAAATAATAATATTTGGTGGACTTGGACTTTTAGTACTGATACTAATAATAATTGCTCTTTCTTCTGCAAGTAAAGAAGAAATCATTTCTGTTACAACTGAAAAAGTAGAAAGACGAAATATTACTCAAAAAGTTGCTGCTACCGGTAAAATTCAACCTGAATTTAAGGTAGTAATTACTCCGGAAGTAACAGGGGAAATAATAGAACTACCTGTAAAAGAAGGTGACAGAGTAAAAAAAGGTCAACTTTTAATTAGAATTAAAGGAGATCAATATAAAGCTCAGAAAGAAAGATTAGAAGCAAGTCTTCAATCTGCAAATGCTAATCTTAAAATACGTGACGCTGAACTAAAACGAATTGAATCTGAATACAAAAGAGTAAAAGAATTACACGAGAAAAAATTAGTCAGTGATTCCGAACTTGAAACGATGCAAGCAAATTATTTATCGGCTAAAGCTTCCTATGAATCTGCTGCTTCGATGATTACACAAAGTGAAGCTCAACTAAGAGAAGTTTTAGAAATATTGTATAAAACAACGATATATTCACCTTTAGATGGAGTGATAACAAATCTGAAAGTAGAAGTTGGAGAGAGAGTTTTAGGAAGTAATTTTACTCAGGGAACAGAATTAATGACTGTATCTGACTTAAACAATATTGAAGCAGTTGTTGAAGTTGATGAAAATGATGTTGTGCTGGTATCTGTTGGAGATACTGCAGAAGTAAAAGTGGATGCAATTCGTGACAAACCTATAAAGGGTGTTGTTACTCAAATTGGAAATAGTGCTAAAACAAAAGGATTTGGAACACAGGAAGAAGTAGTAAACTTCGAAGTGAGAATAAAACTTATTGAATTGGATGATAGACTCAGACCTGGTATGTCTTGTACAAGTGAAATCTCAACCGAAACAGTAGAAAATGTATTAAGTGTCCCTATTCAAAGTGTTACTGCAAGAACCGATGTAAAAAGAGAAGATAGACAGGAAGATGGGCCTAATGTGAAATTATCAAATTCTAAGAAAGAACCAGATGAAATTGTTTTTGTGATTGAGAACTCTACAGCAAAGACTGTTAAGGTTAAAACAGGTATTAGTGATGATAATTATTTAGAAATTAAGTCCGGTCTTAATGGTGGAGAGGAAGTTGTTACTGGTAGTTACAGAGCCATTTCAAATGATTTGAAAGATGGTTCTAAAGTAAGAGTCGAAGAGAAAAGAAAAACTTCTTCAAAATAACTTTGGATAGTAAATGAATATTATAAGAATAGAGCATATTGCAAAAATTTATAAAGTAGGAACAGAAGAAGTTCACGCATTACGTGATGTGTCTTTAAACATTGATAAAAATGAGTATGTTGCGATAATGGGCCCTTCTGGCTCAGGTAAATCCACGCTAATGAATATGCTTGGTTGTCTTGATACTCCTACATCCGGATTATATCTGTTCAAAGGTGTAAGCGTAAGTGAGATGTCTGATAATCAATTAGCAAACATAAGAAATCAGGAAATAGGTTTTGTGTTTCAAACATTTAACCTTCTTGCCAGATACGATGCAATACATAATGTAGAATTACCTTTGGTTTATGCCGGTATTTCAAAAAATGAAAGAAGAGAAAGGGCAAAGCGCGCACTGATTGATGTCGGACTTGGTGACAGAATGAATCATAAACCGAATGAATTATCAGGGGGTCAGCGTCAGAGAGTTGCCATTGCCAGAGCTCTTGTTACAAATCCATCTATTATACTTGCAGATGAACCTACTGGAAATCTTGACTCCAAAACTGGTGAGGAAATTATGGGTTTATTTCACGAAATACATCAAAAAGGAAATACAATAATTTTAGTTACTCACGAGGAATATATAGCTGAACACGCAGCAAGGATAATAAGATTAAAAGACGGACTTATTGAAAAAGATGAAATTGTCAACAACAGATACATTCCTGCAACAAATGAAAAATAATTAAAATGAGAATTCTGGTATTTGAATTTAAAGAAGGACTTATAATTGCACTGAGAGCGATTTTATCCAATAAAATTCGTTCTATTTTAACAATGCTTGGAATTTTTATAGGAGTAGCTGTAGTAATCACTATGTCAACAGCAATAAAAGGTATTGATAATTCTTTTCAATCAGGAATTAGTTCTCTTGGAACAGATGTTATGTACGTTGATAAATGGGCTTGGTTTACAAATGAAGAATGGTGGAAAATCAGAAATAGAAAAAACATAACAATGGAAGAGTATTCTCGATTTAAAGATTTAGTTAAATTACCTGTTGCAGTTGCTCCGGTAACAAATACAATTCAAACAGTAAAGTTTAATGAAAGAAGAGTTGATAACGTCTTCGTTAATGGTTCAAATGCTGATTACGTTAAAACAACAAATTTTACATTTGCTGAGGGAAGATTTTATTCCGATATAGAAAGTAATGCTGCCAGACAGGTAGCCGTGATTGGTAGCGAAATAGCAAAAAAACTTTTTCCAAACATCAGCCCTATTGATAGAACAATTAAAATTGGTGGTTTTAATTATAAAATTGTCGGAGTTCTGGCGGAACAAGGTAGTTTCATTCTTGGTCCTTGGAATCCTGACAATCAGGTATATGTTCCTATAGAAACAATCTTCAAAAATTTTTTTAATAGATCTTTCAGATCAATTACCATTAATGTCAGAGCTAATGGTCCGGCTATGGTTGAAGAAACCAAAGCCGAGATCGAGGGTGTTATGAGAAAGGTTCGTGGTTTAACATACAACCAAGAAAATGATTTCTCAATAAATCAGCAAGAGGGTCTGCAACAAAGTTATAAATCTGTGGTTGGAGTTATTCAAATTGCTGGTTTGTTTATAACAGGTTTATCATTATTTGTCGGAGCAATAGGAATAATGAATATTATGTTCGTCTCTGTTAAGGAAAGGACAAAAGAAATAGGATTAAGAAAAGCAATCGGAGCAAAAAAAAGAACCATACTTTCTCAGTTTCTTTTAGAATCTTCGGTAATTTGTTTAGTAGGTGGTTTAGCTGGTTTGATAGCTGCTATAATTATTAGTCTTCTAATTAATCAATTTATTCCGACATCGATTCAAATAGATTCTGTTTTTCTAGGAATAGGTGTTTCACTATTTACTGGCGTAATATCCGGTTTTGCTCCGGCATATACTGCGGCTAAAATGGATGCAGTTGAGGCTTTACGTTATGAATAAAATAATCATCAAAAAATGAAAATATCTCAGATACTTTTTCAATCATTGCAATCTATAAAAAATAATAAATTAAGAACCGGCTTAACAATTCTTGGAGTTGTTGTCGGTATCTTTTCCATTATTGTAATAATGACAGTCATAACTATGCTTCAACTAAGTATTGAAGAAGGTCTTTCTCAATTGAATAAGAATACTTTTCAGATACAGAAAAATGATCCAACTATTGGAGGAGGTCCAAGATTCAGAGATTCCAGGCCAGATATTACAATAGAAGATATGTATCGGTTAAAAGATATGTTGGTAGATGCAAAATACATTGCAGCAGAACAATGGCAGGCTGGAAAAATTGTCAAATATGGAAACAGAGAAACTAATCCAAATATTCAGATAGGCGGAATTACATCAGACGCATTAAAAACCAATAATTGGAATATTGAATTGGGAAGAGAGTTAAGAGATTTTGATATTCAGTATTCCGCTAATGTTTGTATTCTCGGAAAAGATGTTGTAGAAAAACTTTTTCCTAATATAAATCCAATTGGTCAATATGTACGTGTTGATAAAAAAAATCTTATGGTTATAGGAGTATTAGAAGAACAACCTACTCTCTTCGGTCAAAGCAGGGATAATATTGTTTTATTACCCATAACTACATGGCAATCTTTATTTGGGAAATATGGTAAGAGTGTTAGCATTACTGTTATGTCTTATGGTAAAGAAGATTACAATAAACTTATTGATGCTTCTATTGGATATATGCGGACAATCAGAAAATTATCTCCATCAGAGCCTAATAATTTCTACATTTACAGCAACGAATCTTTAATTGGGCAAGTTAATGATATCACAGAGCCAATAAAGCTCGGTTCATTAGCAGTTTCACTTATTGCGTTGATAGCTGCTGGTGTCGGGATTATGAATATAATGTTAGTTTCCGTTACAGAAAGAACTAAAGAAATTGGCATTAGAAAATCTTTAGGTGCAAGGAAAAACTGGATATTACTTCAGTTTTTATTTGAAGCTGTTTTATTATGTCTTTTTGGTGGTATTGTTGGAATCTTATTAGGCGTCGCAATCGGTAACTTTGCAGGCAGCTTTCTCAATGCTCAAACAGCAATACCAGTTGATTGGGTCATTATCGGAATTTCACTTTGTGTAATTGTAGGAGTTATTTTTGGTACTTATCCAGCTTATAAAGCCGCGAATCTTGATCCAATAGAAGCTTTGAGATATGAATAGTTTAATAATTAAAAAGAACAACATATTAAAGTCATATCCTCAATTCTGATCCAGTTCAAAAAAATATTATCAAAATTTAATTTCTAATGGAGTTTTATTTTTTCTTTAATATACTCCTACTAATATTAAATCTTTCTGGGATTAAAAGTTCCGATAAGAACTTACTATTCTTAGAATCGGTTCAAATTATAGTTCCAAGTTTCATCATAAAGAAATATTATCTCACCAATTTGTTGTAAGCTGTTTTTATAAAATTACATTGCTTTTATTCGTTATGTTATAATTAACCAATCTTCTAAATATGATTTGAGGATATTACTAATACATTTAAGAAAACAACTCATCTCAAAAAAATCTTTAAAGTGCCTCTTGACAAATAAAATAAAATTCTTTAATACTGCAATGTAATGTAAACGTTTACATTTATGTTATTTTTATAATTCTATTTAGTTAAGGATTGTGATATATAAATATCCAATCAATCTATTCATTTAATAAGGAGGTTATATGAAAACTTCTTTTTCTTTTCTGTTTCTTTTCTCTTTTCTTTTGTTATCTCCGAATAATTCTGTAAAAGCACAAGCCACGACTGACCCTGCTTCTCTCCCAGTGTTTACAGCCACGAATGCTATCACTCTTGATGGTCGCTTATTAGAAGTTGATTGGGCTACAAATGTTCCTAGAATGATGTTTAAAGTAGGAGGCACACCTTCAGGAAATATTTATACTCCTACAAGTTTCGTCATTGTTAAACAACCATATAGAGATACATCAACCTGCTATGTAAGATTTCTGCGCAGAGATACTCTGCTTTATTTTGGACTGGACTCTGATGATAAACAAGTTTGTAGATTTGATTGGGAAGGAGATGGATTGTTTATGAAAATTAAAAACTCTCAGGGCAACGATATTGAATATAAAATTTATGTTGGTGTTGTTAACAACGTGCCACAATTCGTTTATGAAACAAATCATTCTAACCCAAGTCTTGCTGGAGCTGGTGTTGGATATGCCAAACCTGGTACAACTATTTATGACAGTACTAATACTGACAATGGTTATTCAGCAGAGATGTATATTAACCTGAAAGCTTTAGGTTTCACTACAGTTCCCGATACTGTTACACTTATGATTAATATTTTTGACCCAGATAATTATAGTCTTGGTGTCCCACCCTGGGGTCCAAATGGTAATTTTGCAAAACAATGGTGGGGCAGTGAATGGGGCGGTACATACAGAAAATTAGCATTAAGAAATGTTCCTGTCCCAGTTGAATTAACTTCTTTTACCGGTTCTTATAGAGATAATAATGTTGCTTTACAATGGTCAACGGCAACAGAAACTAATAATCGTGGTTTTGAAATTCAAAGAAGTAATGATGGTGAGAACTTTTCAGTTATTGGTTTTGTAAATGGTAGAGGAACAACTGTTGAACCTCAAAACTATTCTTTTGTTGATAGAAATATATCTCCGGCAATGAGTTATTATTACAGATTAAAACAAATTGATTTCGATGGAACATTTTCATATTCAGATGTATTAAATCTTGGTGAAGCTCCAGCTATGGATTATGAACTCTATCAAAACTATCCAAATCCATTTAATCCATCTACAAGAATTTCATTTGCACTTCCAAAAGATTCGAATGTTGAACTTACTGTTAGTGATTTATTAGGACAAGCAATATCTACTTTATTAAATGGTAGAATGAGTGCAGGAAAGCATTCATTAGAATTTGATGCAAGTGGACTTTCATCGGGAGTATATGTTTACACAATTAAAATTAATGATGGAAGTTCAACAAAAGTAGAATCTAAAAAGATGACTTTAATTAGATAATAACTTTTAATTTAGGGCTATTTTACTCATTGTTGATAACTTAGGTAAAATAGCCCAACATTAAATAATTAAAGGCTAAAATGTCAACAATTAAAGATATTGCAAGAGTATCGAAGCTTTCAATAGCTACTGTTTCCAGAGCATTAAACGATGACCCAAAAGTTACTAATGAGACTAAATTTTTAGTTCAACAAGTTGCTGAAAAATTAAACTATAAGCCAAACATTTTAGCTCGAAATTTCGTCCGCAAAACCTCAAACATAATAGGACTAATCCTGCCAGATATTACAGACGAATTCTTCTCTGAATTGATAAAAGGTGTTGATGAAGTTACTTATAGACATAACTATTATACAATGGTTATAAGTTCTCATAGATATATTGATTTAGAAAGCACTCTCAACTCTTTATTAGGAAATGGACTTCTTGGTGGAATGATTTTACTTGTTCCTAATATCAGTAAAGAATTAAAACGCATTCTTTCTCAAACAACAATTCCTTTTGTAATTATCAGTGGCGGTATGCATTCAACTGATTTCGATGTTGTTTCAGTTGATAATTATCAAGGTGTTTTTGATATGACAAATTTTCTAATAAAAAAGTGTGGTTATAAAAAAATAGCACATATAACTGGTCCTAAAGATAATGATGATGCAAAAATACGTGTGAAGGCATTTTTAGAAGCTTGTAAAAACAATAAGATTAATGTTCCAAAAAATTTCATAGTTGAGGGTGATTTTATGAGACAAACTGGTTTGCGAGTAGGGATGGAGTTGATGAATCTCAAAAACAAACCAGAGGTAATTTTTGCAGCTAATGACATGATGGCTCTTGGTTGCTATGATGCAGCTGCAAAAAAAGGACTGAGCATACCTGATGATATAGCAGTGGTTGGATTTGATGATATTTTTGTCTCT
>CALEBT010000054.1 GCA_937942875.1 uncultured Ignavibacterium sp.
TTGTGGAGGTGGCGGGAGTCGAACCCGCGTCCGAAATTAAGCACCAATGAACTTCTACATACTTAGTCTATCTTTGTTTTAATTCAATGCTGCCCGATAGACAGGGATCACATTGAATTTGTCTGCTAAAATTTCGCCTCACCATCGCAGACAAATGGTTTAGCTATCATACCTAAACGACGCTCTACTTTAATCTGGTATGAGAGATTAAAGAGAACGGCTACCATTTAATTAGGCAGCTAAGGCGTAGTTATATTCGCCAGTTATTTTTTATTCCGATTGTTTTACTTGCACCCGGAGAGCAAGGTATGCCGTTCAAAGTCTCTTTAATTCCGTCGAAGCCAATTTCACCCCCAAAAATTTCAGGGGATCCATTTAGTATCTGGAATTCCAGAAACCTGATTTTCAAAACGAGAAAGAACGAAGAATAAATCTGAAAGCCTATTTAAAAATACTAAAATATTATCGGATATATAATCTATTTTTTTTAACTCTACAATTTCACGCTCTGCCCTTCGGGTGACAGTTCTGCAAA
Organism: uncultured Ignavibacterium sp.; assembly: GCA_937942875.1. Classification (GTDB taxonomy): domain Bacteria; phylum Bacteroidota; class Ignavibacteria; order Ignavibacteriales; family Ignavibacteriaceae; genus Ignavibacterium. The sequence continues at coordinate 536 of CALEBT010000054.1, forward strand.
TATGTAATAAAGCTGCTCCTTTAGAACCGCCCGGCAGAATAAAGTTCCGCAATGGTTCGAGTTTATCTGAGATTAAATCAATATCTTTTTCTGCTTTTGTAATAAAATCTGCTGCTGTTCTTTGAATATTAAGTTTTTTATTCTTTTCATTTTCCGGTGTTGCTAAATCTGAGCCAACTACAAAAAGCTTATTTTGGATATCAGTAAGAATTTCTTTTATTTCCTGATTATTAACTTCAGTAATAGCCAGTCCAATAAATGAATTTAACTCATCAACTGTTCCATAGGCTTTTATTCTTATATGATTTTTGGAAACTCTCTCGCCTCCAAATAATCCAGTCTCACCTTTATCGCCAGTTTTTGTATAAATTTTCATCTGATAGTTTTAATAAATGGTAAATTGTGCAATGTAATTTGAATTTTGTTTTTCTGTTCAGTTAAATAAAACAGTTCATAATTGCCTGAGAGATACTTTTTTCTTATAACTCCTAAGCCAATATGCTTTTTAAGTTTTTGAGAGTAAGTTTTTGAGGTTATATATCCTGCAACTTCATTTTCTTTATCAAAAACTTCATCTATCCCGCTGAGAGTAAAATCTTCGCTAAACTCTAAACCGGTAATTTTTTTTTGAACTTTATCATAAGTTTCTAGTCGAGCTAATACTTCCTGACCAATATAGCAACCTTTTTTCGTATCAATAAGTTCACTCAAATTCAACTCGTGAGGATTAAAATTATCATTCAATTCAAATTCAGACATAAGAATGCCTTGTTCAATCCGATAAGATTCAAACGCAGAATTTCCTATCAGATTAAAATCAAAAGGGCCTTTATTATCGAATATGAAATTTAAGAGCTTTCCAAGATGACCTTTATCAACAATAAGATTCAATGAGCTAAAATTTGAAATTTCAAAACTAGATTGTGTTATATATAAATTGAAATCATCAATAATTATTTTTTGTATTGTATCAGGCTTTAGAGAAATATTCTGAGAGTTAAATAACCATTCTATAAAAGAAAATCTTTGAGGTCCATAAAAATCTACTAAGGAATAATTATCTGAAATATCATTTACCCTAACATCATCAGTAATAACATATCGATTTATCCAGGCAATGATTTTATCTTTAAAGTAAATATCAGTTTTTAGCCAAAGATGATCTTCAAAATTTATTACTTCTGCTAATCCGATAATTCGCCCTTTTTCATTAGTAAAAATTGTTTTTACCAATTTATTTTTATCTAAATAAAGAATAGAATTAGTCGTTATTCTATGAAGGAAATCCTTGCAATCTTTACCAATTAACTCGATAATTACAGAGTTATGGTTAATTCGAACTCCCACACCATTGTATAATGAAAAAAGTTCGTTATCAATATTCGAGAAATATTTTACCGAGCTAATATTAGCATTATTATTATCCGAAAGATATCCTTTGCTTTTAAGTAAATCATATATCTCAGTGTTCAATGAACTTTCAAACATTTTTTCTCCAATTTAGATTTTTTATATCTAAAACAATGATATAAGAATTTTTAATTGATTAAGATTTTAATAGGTATTAAACTTTAAAGATTATTTAACAATTAATCAAGACAAATTCTAAAAAGTTTACTGAAACGAAATTTTTATTTTAATAAGGTCTATTATACCTTTTTCCTAATGAAGATTCATAAACACTGTCTTTAGGATTATAAACAAAAGCAACTGAATCAATCGCTTGCAATTTATTATCAGTACTAATAAATACGTGTTCATAAAAATCAGGATATTTATCGTTATTGATATTTGCTATTGTTCTTTTAAAGTCAATTCCCAGGTAAGTCATCATCAAATGGGGAAAGCTTTTTATCCCGTCTATAAGGAAATAATTATAGTTTATATGGCCAACACCCTGAGCGTAATGAAAATTATTTTCAACATACATTATATTTTTTGCAGTCCAGTTTTTAATTTCAAGTTTGTTAAAACCACCGTGAGAAGGAATTGGTGCCTCCCAGACCAAAGATAACTGATCACCCTGACACTCTAATAAAACTAAGTAAGGAAAAGCTGTTCCGAGTTTTGTACTATCCAAATCTATGTAACTTTGATCATAACCAATTATGTTTTTAGGTTCGATAAACCTTTCGCCTTGACGTGATCTTGCTATTACACAAAATATGTATTTCTCACCACTTCTGTCATTATAATAAATAACCGCTGGCTTTTGAATTTCATAAGGAACTGACTTATCAAAAATTAGTGGATAAGTTCCCTGTGGAAAATTATTAAGAATGAATTCTACAACTGCAATAGTATCACAAGGGAAACGATTTTTTGCATCCTTTTTCATTTTCTCAAGATTATAAAACTGAATATCAGCATCTTTTTCAGGAACGTACTCAACCTGCTGTTCAAGAGAGTAAATCTCTGATTCATCTTTTTTCTTTTCACCACACGAAATGATTAAAAAAGAAAACAAAGCAGTAATGATAAATAAATACTTGTACATAATCCGCCTCAAGCTATTATAAATTCGCAAGATCGTTCATAAAATATGCTGAACTAATAATTCCAAGTCTGAAATGATTTAAGTTAAAATGTTCATTTGGTGAATGTAAATTTTCTGAATCAAGTCCTAATCCCATTAAAACGGGTGTTGCTTTAAGTTTCTCAGCAAAATCAACTACAATAGGGATTGAACCTCCTTCTCTCATAAATACAGTTTCCTTTCCGAATGCTTCCGACATAGCTTTTGCTGCAACTTTCATAATAGGCTGATTTAATTTGGCAATAAAAGGAGAACCTCCGTGGATGCTTGTAATTTTTATATCAATATAATCCGGAGCTATTTTCTTAATGTGCTTTGAGAAAAGTTTTTCAATTTTTTTGGGATTCTGATTTGGGACAAGCCTCATACTGATTTTTGCTGAAGCTTTTGATGGAATAATAGTTTTAGCACCTTTTCCTGTAAACCCACCTACAATTCCATTACAATCCAAAGTTGGACGACTCCAGATTCTTTCAAGTAAAGAATAGCCTTTTTCTCCTACTGATTTTTTAATTCCAATGCTCTTAGAAAATTCTTTTTCGGAATACTTAAGTTTTTTAAGATTTTCTTTCTCCTGTTTAGTCGGTTTAAGAACATCATCGTAAAAACCGGGAATAGTTATTCTACCATTTTTATCTTTCAATTTAGAAATAATATCTGCAAGAATATTGACCGGATTAGGAACTGCTCCACCATAAGTTCCGGAATGTAAATCTCTGTTTGGACCAGTAACCTCAATTTCCATATAACTGATTCCACGAAGACCATAAGTAATTGTAGGAACTCCCTCTTCCCATAGAGAAGTATCTGAAATCAACACTGCATCACATTTCAATAAATCAGTATTGTTTTTCAAGAAAGAATAAAGATTTGTACTTCCGATTTCTTCTTCACCTTCAATGAGGAATTTAACATTAACAGGAAGACTACCGTTCACCTTGAAGAATGATTCAACGCTTTTTATGTGAACATACATCTGCCCTTTATCATCAGTTGCACCACGAGCATAAATCTTACCATCTTTAATAACTGGTTCAAATGGAGAAGTATTCCATAATTCAATAGGATCAGCTGGTTGCACATCATAATGACCATAAATTAAAACAGTTGGTTTACCTGGTGCACCCATCCACTCAGCATAAACTATTGGATGACCTTCTGTCTGATAAATTTTTACTTTTTCGATACCAGCTTGCTTAATCTTATCTGCAACAAACTGTGCTGCAGTTTGCATATCTTTTTGATTTTCAGGCAACGTACTGATAGATTGAATTCTTAAAAAATCTTTCAATTCTTCAATGTAAGAATTAATATTGGAATTTATGTGGTTTAATATTTCTTTCACTTTTTTTGCCCTCTTTAAAAAATTATTTATTTATGTCTTTAATTTATTAAATTTTCACCGACTATAACATACTATTTCAAAAGTATATGAACAAAATAGCCTTTTCAAAGACTTGAAAAATTTTTATTAGTTTTGCTAAAAGATTAAAAAAATGATTGATTTATTAAACCAGTTAGCAATTTGTATTGAGAAAGGCAAAATCAATTCTCAATCAAAAATACCTGCTGATATGGCTGGTAAAGATGGAGTTGAGGAGCTTATAGATAAATTACTGCGGCTAAACATCCCTTCAAAAACAATAATTGAAGATGGCTTACTTAAGGGAATGACCGTAGTTGGAGAAAAATTCCGCGATGGCAAATTGTTTATTCCTAATGTTTTGTTTTCTGCAAAGGCAATGAATCACGCTATGGACATCCTGAAAAAACAATTTCCCTCAGATCAATTACAAATAAAAGGTAAAGTTATTTTAGCAACTGTAAAAGGTGATTTGCATAATATTGGTAAAAATCTTGTTAAAATGATTTTGGAAGGTAATGGCTGGGAAGTGATTGATTTAGGTGTTGATGTAGATTCAGAAAAAATTATTCAGAAATTAAAAGAAACAGATGTTAAGGCAATAGGATTATCTGCTTTATTAACTACTACTATGTTAAATATGAAAGGTATAATTGAAGATTTACGTAATAATGGTATTAAAGTTCCTGTTGCAATTGGAGGAGCTCCTGTAAGTAAGAAATTTGCTGAAGAAATTAATGCAGATTTTTATTCGCCTGATCCATCTGGTTTTCTGGATTATCTAAACAATAATTTGAATTAAAGTGAATTCAGAGGAAATCAAAACCTTTAACTTCGAATTTGAACAAGTTGTCCGCAGTGAGACTTACTTTGAAAATATATTGCTTAAGGAATTCCCTTCTGAAATAATAAGTGAATACTTTTCAGGTCTTTTTAATCTGTTCAGACAAAAATCAAAAATAAAAAGCGGATATGCTTATTTCGATTCTGACGATGTAAAAATTTTTCCCAATACAATAAAAATAAAAGATCAAACATTTGAAACTGGTAAAATCATAAACCGAAGTTTAAGAGAAATGGAATCGGTTTTCATAATTACTTGTACGATTGGAGAAGAAGTTGAGAAATCTATCTGGAAATTTTTTAATGAAGGCGATTCACTTGAAGGTTACGTCTTAGATAAATTGGCTTCTGAACTTGTAGAGTTATCAGCCGATTATCTGCAGTCAATTATTGAAAAAAAAGCTAATGATTCAGGCTTGGGTATTTCGAACAGATTCAGTCCAGGCTACTGTGGATGGCCTGTATCTGACCAGCAAAAACTTTTTTCTTTATTACCAGATAATTTTTGCGGAATTAAACTTACTTCCAGCTCGTTAATGATACCAATAAAATCAATAAGTGGAATTATCGCTGCAGGAAATCGAGTTGTTAAAAAAGAATATGAATGTGAAATTTGTGATGAGAAATTTTGTTATAAAAAGAGAGAGCAATGAATAAACTTTTTTCAACAATTGAAACAAAAAGAGTTTTGGTCTCAGATGGAGCGTGGGGGACTGAATTAATCAAGAAAGGTTTTCAATCTGGTTCTTGCCCTGAATTATGGAATCTCGAAAAAACTGAAGAAGTATTCTCAATTGCTAATAATTATTTTGATGCTGGTTCAGATATAATTAGTACAAATAGTTTTGGTTCTAATAGAATTAAATTAGAACATTTTGGACTCGCTGACAAAACTTACCAAATAAACAAAAAAGCTGCTGAAATAAGTAAAAGCGCAGCTAAAGAAAAATTAGTAATGGGTTCAGTTGGTCCCACCGGAAAGTTTTTGATAACTGGCGAAATTTCTGAAGAAGAATTACGCCAATCATTTTCAGAACAGTTAAAGGGTCTTATAGATGGCGGGGTTGATGCAATTCTTTTTGAAACTTTTTATGATTTGGATGAACTTAATGCTGTAATAGAAACCATCAGAGATTTAAGTAATATTCCAATAATCTGCTCTGCGACCTTTAATAAAAATTCAGAAGGTGAATTCTATACATTAATGGGAAACTCGATAAGAGAAGTATATTCTTTCCTGATTGAAAAAGGAGTTGATTTGGTAGGCGTGAATTGTGGTAATGGATATTTTGACTCAATTGAAATAGTTAAACAGATTAAAAAAGATTTCCCTGAATTAAAAATCTTAGTTCAACCTAATGCAGGCTTACCAGAAATAACATCAGGTCAGTTAGTTTACTCAGAAACACCAGAGAAAATTATTCCCGCAATTAAAGATTTTTTGGAGATGGGAGTTTCAATTATCGGTGGATGCTGCGGTACAACAAAGGAACATATAAAGATAATCAGAGAGTTGACAGACAAATATTTAGCTAATAAATAATAATTGTTGGAATAGTTAAGAGTTTATCCTTTTAAGAAAGACAGGATTTGCAAATAAAGTATTATTAAAAAGTATAATCGTAACTTTTAGTTGCTTCAATCATTGCCATATAGTTTTCGAAATTGACATATTCAGGAATAGAGTTACCTGAGCCGACACAATATCCACCATTCAGACCTATCGTTTCAATATTATGTTTAACAGTTTTTACAACTTCCTCTTTTGAACCGCGTGATAGTAAATCAACATCAATGTTCCCTATCAAAGCAAGATTATTTCCATACTTCTCTTTTACTTCTAAAATATCCATTGCTTTAGGCTCTATCGGATGCAGAGCAGTAACTCCACAATCAATAATTTTATCCATCACGTCAAAAAGTAATCCATCGCTGTGATAGATAAAAGGTTTGTCATATTCTTTCGCAAGCTCACCAATTTTTTTTAACCAGGGGAAGAATAAATCATCTAAAGTTTCGGGAGCAACGATAAGCCCATTAGCAAAAGCAATATCATCACTATACCATAAAGCCGCAACTTCTGGAATACTGACCATATTTTGGAACATATTTAAGATAAGCTCACCAAGAGAATTATTAATTCGTTTAACCAAATCATAATTTTCAAAAAGTGCCAGGGAGAAATTCTCAAAACCCATTAACTCCCACGTCATTGTAAAAATATCACCATACTGTCCAACGATACCAAAATTATCAGGAAGATATTTTACTGCCTCTTCAAAATTACTGTAACTTATTTCCTCTGTTTTCGGGAAGGAATAATTCTCATAATCAGCGTCATTAAGGATTAAACCAGCTTCCTCTGATGACCAGTTTCTATTAACTGACTGATTTTCAACATCATATTTTTTTTGAAACTCTTCTTTATACTGATTAAAATTTACTTTAGGTTGAATTTTAACATAATCATAACCAGCATTACTCCAGAAGTTTATTTCATCTTTGATAGCTGTGATTTTTCTTCCTAAAAATTTCTCTTTGATAATAGGATGAATGCCCAATTCGGCAATCGGAATTCGATTAGTTTTCTCTCTTTTAAGTGTTGAAAGAAATGAATTCAAATCTGGCTTATAAATTTGTTTCATATTAAAAATCAAATTTTATTTTACTTAATATTCTTTCCTTATTAAAATCTTTCTGTCAAATTATGCTTCCGATTATCAGTATTAAATAACATAGCACTGAATAATAAATTACAATTAAAGTGGGTAAAATAATTATCAGGAAGCTCCAATGAAACTGGTAATAAGTTCAATTTTGTCAGTGAATGTTTTTTTAGTAACAGATGTTAACGCTATTTCTTCTCTCACAAAAGGGCATATTTATAATAGATATATTGCTATTAAACCTTTGACTAATGGATTAAACAGTGATAATATTGGTTTGAGAACTTCTTCCGTATATCTTCTTGGTGAGTTAAAGCCGGACGAATCAGTGATTGGACTAATGAGAATCCTTAGAAATGATCCTTATGAAGAGGCGAGAATACTTGCAGCGCTTTCTTTATATAAAATTAGTGATGCAAGAGGAATTAACGCAATAAAACAGAGGATAAGAATTGATGAAAGTGAAAGAGTAAGAAAAAATTGTCAACTATTATATCTGAGTTTTCTTAATGAAAATTAATCTTAAATCCCCGCCTAATTGGTTAGTTAGCTTAAAGCCTGTCCCAGGCGGGCTTTTTTATTGGCTATTAAACTTATCTTATATTTGCCGTCGAATTTATGATACTAAATTTTAGAATAGACCGTAACGAGATAAAAAGAACGCTATCATTAGCTTATCCTGTAATAATCGGACAGCTTGGAATAATAATGATGGGGGTTGTGGACACAATGATGGTGGGTGAGCTGGGTCCCGTCCCTTTGGCAGCATCCTCGTTAGCTCACAGTTTGATTTTTATTGTTTTAATAATAGCAATAGGAAATGCAGTTGCAGTAACTCCTCTTATCGCAATTTTAGTTGGAGCAAAAAAAACTGAAGATTGCGGAGTTTATTATCAAAACTCTTTTTTAATAAACCTCATTATGGCTTTCCTGACGTTTATTATAATTATTGTCGGGTCGAAATATCTCTATTTAATTAAACAACCTAAAGAAGTTGAGTTATTTGCTCAGTCATATATGCAGATAATTGGTTTGTCTGTATTTCCTTTAATGATTTTTCAGACTAACAAACAGTTCATCGAAGGAATGTCTATTATGCGTCCTGCTATGATTATTACAATTCTTGCAAATCTGGTCAATTTATTTGCAAACTGGGTTTTAATATTCGGAAATCTTGGAATGCCTCGCTTGGAATTAAATGGTGCAGGTTGGGCTACTTTTTTATCACGGTTATTTATGGCAGCTTCAATAATGGTCTTTGTATATAAAAGTAAAAGATTCAGAGATTTTAATTTGAAATGGTCAATTAAAAATTTTAATTCTGAGATAATCAGAAAAATTCTAAAAGTTGGCTTACCAAGTGGTTTTCAATATTTTTTTGAGGTAGGTGCATTTTCCTTCGCAGTAATTATGATTGGTTGGATTGGAGCAAAAGAATTAGCTGCTCATCAGATAGCAATTTCGCTCGCTTCAGTTTCTTTTATGGGAGTTTTAGGAATTTCGCAAGCAGGAGGAATTCTTGTTGGCAATGCAGTTGGAGAACAGGATATAACAAAAGTGAGGAAATCTGGTTTCAACTCAATTCTGCTTGGAATGTTTTGGATGTCTGTGAGTGGAGTAATTTTCATTCTTTTCAAAAATTATTTGCCATTGATTTATATCAGGGATGTAGAAGTAATAACTATTGCATCAAACCTTTTGATTATAGCTGCCTTATTTCAATTATCAGATGGAGTTCAGGCTGTTGGCGTTGGAATTTGCAGAGGTCTTACTGATGTAAAGATTCCAACATTGATAACGTTTATAGCTTACTGGATAATCAGTTTGCCGATTGGTTATTTATTAGGGTTCTATTTTAAGTTTGGCGTGGAAGGAGTGTGGATAGGTTTGTTAATAGGGTTAACTTGTTCTGCAATTATGCTTACTTTAAGGTTTAATTATAAAAGCAGAAGATTAATAAAAATTTAATTTGACTAATCAGTTAGAATTTTAGTAATAAATTTTGAGGGAATTTCTTCAAAATATTGATTTATGATAGTGATGTTTTTATTAGTCCTATATATCTCTGAGTCCTGAAAACTTTTTGGAATATATTTCGATTTATTAACAAACTTAGACTTATCAGCAATAACATAAAATGGTTTATTAAATTCTTTCGCACACAAAGCCAAAGGATAACTACCAATTTTATTTACCACATTGCCATTCTTTAAAATTTGATCTGACCCAATTAGTATTGCATCTGAATTTTTCACTGCGTAGCACATAAAAGCATCTACAACCAAAGTTACATTTACATTAAGTTTACTTAATTCTAATGCAAATTTTCTTCCCTCCAGCATTGGACGGGATTCGAGCACAAAAACTTCTATATCATTTTTTTCTTTTATTCTGATTTTAATAATATCTGAAAGCGTTTTGCTAAAAGATATTGTTGTAAAAGATTTTATGTTACTTAATAGCCCTCTGTTATTAAGATAAATAATATCGGGAATAACTTTAAATTTCATTTTATAATCGATAAGAAACGTTTTAAGATTTTCAGAATTGGATTTTGAAATTTTCTTCTCTAACTGGATAATAAAGTTTTCTATAGCTGCAAAATGGAATAATTCTTTCCTGGATAATTCACAGACACTATATAGTTCATTCTTATCTGATAAATTTTTTACACAATATTTTATCAGATTATTTAATATCTCCAATGAACCTGATTTATTATCATTTATGATTTTGTGAAGTTCCCTGTTCATAAAGAATTAAATATTATAATCATATTCTGGTTCGAGACGGATTTCATTTTCTTTATAATAACTTTGATCATTGGTTAAAGACCTAAAGAGGTCTTCTTTACTCTTATAATTTTTCAGATAATAAACTTTTACCCGATTTCGGTTTTTAACCAACCAGTTCAAAGTTACTTTTAGCTTTTCTAAATCTTCATCTGAAGGAAGAGGTTTTGTCAAAATTGTATTATTAAAATAATCCTCTAAAGCTTGTTCAAAGAGATTTTTATTATCATAAACATATCCTTTGATATAAACTTTTCCATCAATCAGCAACAAATAATCATTTTCAAAAGCAGAAATGATTTCAATCAAAACTTTTGCAGAATTTATAGGTTCTGCAAGAATTGAGGATTTAGAAATTTCATTTAAGAGAAAATCAACAAGATGTTTTATTTCCGCTGCTTTTTCGTATTCCTGTATAGAAGAATAATATTTCATTTTGTTGAGTAACCTATTCATTGCATTTTGATTTTCACCAAAAAGAAAATTATAAATTTCATTTAATTCGTCATTATGTTTTTGAATGTTAAATTCCAATCCAAGACACGGAGCGGTGCATCTCTGAATCTCATATAAGAAACAGGCTTTGCTTTTCAAGTATTCTTTCAAATTACATTCACGAATTGCAAATGTTTTATTTAAGAAGTTAACAATTGACTCAGCTATTCTTCTCGAGTGATATAAACCGAAATAATCATTTCCATCGAAATCAAATTTATTGGTTATATCAACAAAAGGTGCTCCTTCATTTTTGTTAATTCTTATAAAATATTTTGAGCCATAATTTTTCAGCATTTTATTATGCCTGGGTTTTTGTCTTTTAATAGACTCCGCTTCAAGAAGAAGTGCAGTTAATTCTGAATTCGTAATTATATGATGAAGCCGTTTTGCCTGAGCTATTATCTTTTTAATTTTTTTATCAGAGTTTTTCAGAAAATAGGTTTTTATTCTTTCTCTTAAGGATTTTGCTTTCCCGATATAAATGATTTGATTCTTATTATTAAGAAAGTAATAAATTCCGGGTGCATTTGGAAAATTGAAAAAATCTTCTTTTAGTTCAGGCTTTATTTCTAAATTATTTGATACTTGAATTCCATCCTGATAAGCTAACAAATCACCAATAGTATCAATCCCGGCTTCTTTTTTTAATTTCTTTATGATTTTAATTAAAATTCGGGCAGTAGTTTCAGCGTCTGCAAGTGCTCTGTGTGAGTAAGGATTTTTAATCCTTAAATATGAAGCCACAGAACCGAGCGATTTACTTTTAAGAGATGGAAATATTTTCCTCGATAATTTTAGCGTACAAATCGAAGCAGCGGTTTCAAATTTCTCACCAGCTAATTTGAATTCATTACTGATAAATGAATAGTCAAAAGGAAGATTATGAGCCACTAAAACACTGTCTTCAATAATTTCCGAAATTTTATCTTTTATTTGATAAAAAACCGGTGAAAGCTGCACATCCTCATCAGAAATTCCTGTAAAAGAAGTAATAAATGATGGAATAGCTCTCTGCGGATTTACTAAAGTTGAAAATTTTTCCACAATTTGTAGATTTTCCACTCTAACCAAAGCTATCTCAATAATTCTTTCCCTACTTGCAGATAGTCCGGTAGTTTCAACATCGGCAACAACAAAACTTGTCTTTGTTACAGGAGTTTCTTTTAGCATATGCTAATTTAATAAAGATTAAGATTAAGAGTAAGAGTAAGAGTAAGAGTAAGAGCGGGAGTGAGTATGGTAATAAAAAAGGTGTTGCAGCATTCACCACAACACCTTTGAATTTTAATTTAATACTTTTTTAAAGATTTCTTCTTTACTTATTTTCTTTGTGCAGAAAAACCAGTCTTTACATTCAACTCCTTCTTCTTTGCCTTCTACTCTGTCTTTTGCTGTATTGCAAGAACCAGCAGGTGGAACTATAACATCATCACCAGGTTGCCAGTCTGCAGGCGTTGCTATTCCAAATTCATCTGCTGTCTTTAAAGCAATTAATACTCTGTATAGTTCTTCGAAGTTTCTACCAAGACTTAAAGGATAATAAATGATTGTTCTGATGATTCCTTTTGGGTCAATAAAAAATACTGCTCTTACAGCTTTGGTGTTGCTTTCGCCAGGTTGAATCATTCCATATTTTTTTGAAATTTCCATTGTAATGTCTTCAATTAAAGGAAATTTTACTTCAACGTTTTTCATTCCTTTAAATTCAATTTTTTCTTTGATTGTGCGTAACCAGGCAATATGACTATAAAGTCCATCAACAGATAATCCAACTAATTTACAGTTAGCTTGATTAAACTTTTCTTCCATAGAAGCAAAGGTCATAAATTCTGATGTACAAACAGGTGTAAAATCTGCCGGATGGCTAAATAGAATCACCCAACTTCCGGCATATTGTTCCGGGAAATTTATCTCCCCCTGAGTTGTTACTGCTTTAAAACTTGGAGCTTTATCTCCTATTCGAGGCATTGGTGTTATTAAATTTTGTTCCATTTAAGTATTCTCCGTTTAATTAAATAATTTAATTTGATTAATAAAAAACTCATTATTCAAAAATCTAAACATAGAGTGCCCTTCCAAAATCGCGTCGGTATATTAAAGTAATTTCATTTTCTTCACCTAAGTATTTGAAAATTGCTATACAAGCTTTTCTTGCACCTTCATCATCATAAGATTTATTCTCTTTTATAACCTGAATAAATTTTTCTAAAGCATTGGGAAAATTCTTTTTCATTAAATCTCCAATGGCTTCAATATAAACAGATTTAACCACATCATCTGGTAAATCATTGGAATTTTTATACTTTTCAAAAAGTTGAATGAAAGTAATAACTGAATTTGCAAGATCAAAATATTCATCTGAGATATTTGCACTTTCGATTAGTCTCAACGCTTCACTTTCATTTTCAAAAACTAAAATTTTCGCCAATAAAACTTTAACATCTGAATTTGAAATATCTCCTTTGTGAACTTCTTCTAAAATAACTTTGGCATCTTCAATCTTTCCTTGTTCTAAAAGAGATTTGGCTTTTTCGATCATTTCTGAATATTTACTTGGGATGGATTTTTTCAACCAATCTTCAATCATTTTTTCTGGCAAAGCACCAGTAAATTCATTGATGACTTTTCCTTTGTGAAAAAGTTTTACGTTTGGAATACTTCGGATACCGTACTTTGCAGCTATTTCAGGATGTTCTTCAGTATTTATTTTTACTAATTTCCATTTATCAGAGTATTTTTCGGCTAATTTTTCAAGTACTGGACCCAGCATACGACAAGGCCCACACCATTCAGCCCAAAAATCAACAAGAACAGGAATTTGAAAACTTGTTTCAAGAACTTCTTTTTGAAAATCTTTAGTTGCTACTTCCATAAATAGTTCCTTTTTTTCTGATTAGATTAAAAATTTAGAATATGGTTACAAAAATAGTTGAGTAATTATTTAACTGTTTGGATAGAATTAAGTCTTAGAATATATTTGTGCCACAAAATGTTATCTATTTTGGATCGTTCATAAATACTTTTGACTTTGCGGGAATAGCTCATCCGTTAGCTAACGGAGGTAGAGCAGACCCGATTTTCGTAATCAAAGTTGATTTCACTTTTAATTCTTAATTTTCTTATGATTTGCGGGAATAGCTCATCCGTTAGCTAACGGAGGTAGAGCAGCCCCGATTTTCGGATTCAAAGTTGATTTCACTTTTAGTTCTTAATTTTCTTATGATTTGCGGGAATAGCTCAGCTGGTAGAGCGCAACCTTGCCAAGGTTGATGTCGCGGGTTCGAGTCCCGTTTCCCGCTCAAATAAAATCCACTAAAAGTGGATTTTATTTTTTAGAAGGCGCTGTAGCCAAGTGGTTTAAGGCGTAAGTTAGCAAGGGGCTGTCCAAAAAGTAATTTTGTCATCACGAACGAAGTGAAGTGATCTCATTTTTGAATTAAAAGATAAAGATTGCTTCACTCGAAGACTCGTTCGCAATGACTTTTTACCTCTTTTGGGACAACCCCGCGAATCCGACCGGCACAGTTGTTCTTTTATTTTTGATTTTGTTTTCAGGGCGCTGTAGCCAAGTGGTCTAAGGCGGAAGTCTGCAACCCCGAAACTTTGTTTCGGGGCGAATCCGACCGGCACAGTTGTTCTTTTATTTTTGATTT
>CALEBT010000055.1 GCA_937942875.1 uncultured Ignavibacterium sp.
CGCAGTTGTCGGCTCGGAAATTTTCAGATGCTTTTCATACTTCTTCAGAGCTTTACGAAAATCAACCGCAGCACCTTTTGCCTTCTGCTCTGATTTATCTTTTGTTTCAATCAAAGCTAATCTTGTGAAAGGAGGATAACCGTGTTTTTCTCTGTCTAAAATTTCTCTTCTGTAAAATCCGTCATAATCATATAATAAAACTTTTTGAATTACGAAGTGTTTATCATTTTTAGTTTGAATTAAAACCTCGCCTTCAGTTTTACTTCTTCCTGATCTGCCAGCAACCTGAGTTAATAATTGAAAAGTTCTCTCATCTGATCTGAAGTCTGGCAGCCACAAAGTGTTTTCAGCGGAAATCACTCCAACTAAAGTAACTCTCGGGAAATCAAGTCCTTTTGATACCATCTGTGTCCCAACAAGGATATCAATTTCGCCTTTTGAAAAACTCAAAAGAATGTTTCCCAAATAATTTTTCTTAGTAATTGAATCTGAATCAATTCTTTTTATAACAGCATTAGGAAAATAAAATTGAAGTTCATCTTCAACCTTTTCTGTGCCTGCGCCGAAATGTTTGAGATTAAGAGAACCGCAAGTTGAGCATTCACTTATAATATTTTTGATCATTCCGCAATAATGACATTGAAGAATATTTTTGTTTAAATGAAAAACCATAGGTACACTACAATTTGTACAAGTTTCGATTTCACCGCAATCCTCACAATAAATCTGAGTTGAAAATCCTCTTCTGTTCTGAAGAAGGATTACTCCTTCCTTTTTCTTTAGTCTATCCTCAATTTTATCTAATAGAGTTTTTGAAAACACTCCCTCGATTCTGCCTTTTTTCTGCTCAACGATAACATTAACAGATTGAATATGCGGCATTTTAGCACCGTCAATTCTTTTGGGTAGTTGAATATAGACATATTTTCCTATTTCTGCGTTGTAACGGCTTTCTATTGAAGGAGTTGCAGAACCAAGAACTACAGGACAATTGTAAAAACTTCCCAGCATAATAGCCGAATCACGGGCATTATATCGTGGCGTTAAATCCTGCTGTTTATAACTACTATCGTGCTCTTCATCAACTACAATCAATCCGATATTATCAAGCGGAGCGAAAAGTGCTGACCGTGCTCCAACAACGACTTTGGATTTACCTTTCAGAATTCTTCGCCAGGCGTCAAATCTTTCTCCATCAGACATTCTGCTATGAATAACTGAAACAGTATCACCAAAGTTGTTAAAAAATCTTGAGGCAATTTGAGGAGTTAATGAAATTTCGGGTACAAGAATTAAAACGGTTTTGCCCTTTTCAATAGCAATCTTTGCAAGTTCAATGTAAACCTGAGTTTTACCACTGCCCGTAATCCCGTGTAAAAGAAATGTTTGAAATTTTTCTTCATTAATTCTGGGGATAACTGCATCAATTACTTTTTTTTGATTTTCTGTTAGTTTAAAATTCTGAAGTTGTTCCGTGTAAATATCATTATACATTCGCTCAACTTCTTTTTCAAAAATTTCAAGTATTCCTTTTTTAACAAGTGAATCAACCGATGATTTTGAGGTCTCTGTTTTGTGTAAAAGTTCGGCAAGAGGAAGAACATTATTACCCTTTTGTAACATTATCAGTAAAATCTTAACCTGATTCGGAGATTTTCTTTCCAATTCCGGAAAACTTGAATAAAGATCCGCAACATTTTTTTTTAATTTTACGTACTTTTCCTTCTTAGGTTTAACTTTCGGTTTTGATATTTCATCTGAAATAGTAATTACACCCTCTTCCTGAAGATTTCTTATTTGTGAGTAAATATTTTTTTGACCAACAGCTTTTTTTAAGGCAGTAAGAGAGATTTGCTCTTTATTAAGAAGAACATTCAATATTTTATGTTTCAGAGTGCTTTGTTTTTTTTCCTGATCAATAATTTTACGAATTATCTCTTTATCAGAATAAATCATTCTTTTTGATTCTATTTCTGTTCCGTGGGGAACTGCAAGCTTTAATGCTTCTCCCAATGAGCAGAGATAATATTCAGAAAGCCATTCGTAAAATTTCAGATTAGTCTTATTAATTACAGGAGTTTCATCTATCACTTCTTTGATTAATTTAATATCATCTTCAATAGTTGTATTTTTTGAAATATCTACAACAAATCCCGTTAGAGTTCTTTTTCCGAAAGGAGCAACTACACGGACACCTTCTTTGATGTATTTAAGAAGTTCAGAAGGAATTTCATAGGTAAACCTTCTTCTGAAAGGTAATGGAAAAACTACTTGAGCATACATTATTTTTTGTAATAAGGCGCCAGTGATTTAATGTTTGGCAATTCCGTATCCTCACTAAACATTTTAAACTTCAGGGTTTTCAAAGATTTATCCCAAACGATTCGCTTATATTCATCATATACAAAAATTTGTCCGTTTGTTGATATTATGCTGTCTTCAGGACTTAGTGTAAGAAAATAGTAAGGATCATCAAACTGAATGGATTCAGCTTTTGAAATGTCATCAAATTCATAACTGATAATAGCATTTAACTTATCCCCTTGAACGAATAAATTTCTTGAAACAATTTTCTTCCCTTCGTTTTCCAAATCTCTTATAAAGTCACTGCTTTCGGCAGCGTAGTCAAATACAATTTCCTTATCATTTTTCAATTCCTCTTCATTTTTAGCATCTGAGCAAATATCTTCAATAGTAACAAAGGAGCTGCCCTTCAAATCATCTATAATAGTTACCTCGTAACTGACGGATTTGAAAATAATACAACCATTAAAAACAAAAGCAAAACTGACCATAAAGAATAAAAATAATTTTTTCATAACTGCCTCATTGTAATAAAAATAAGTAAAATCTTAAATCAAATATATCAGATAACAGGAGATTCTTCTAAACTAAAAGTCTGTTCTTCTGTATCAAGAGTTGCCAAAGCACCGAAAGGGATAGTGAATTTATTTTTTATATGACCGAATGTCATTCCGTAAATAACAGGAATTTTAAGATTTCCAAGACGGTCTTTGAGAACTTCCATTAAAGTAAATGATTTTGAAAAAGAAGGATCATCAGTTTTTGATTCACACTTTCTGAAAATACCCATCATTATACCGGAAGCTTTATCAAACTTTTTTGCCTGAATAAGTTGCGTTAACATTCTATCAATTCTGTAAGGTTCTTCTCCGACTTCTTCAAAAAAGACAATTGCATTTTCATAAGAAACATCATATTCAGTTCCAATTAAAGAGACCATTATTGAAAGATTACCTCCTATCAATTTACCTTTTGCTTTCCCTTTTACAATAGAGAAAACACCATAAGGATTTTCATCTAGATCTTCGGTTGCATTTGAAAATTTGATCGGATAATTATTTTCAATTAAAACTGAGTTAAAATTTTTAACTGAAAAATCGTTAAAAGTTGAGGTTGAGACCGGACCGTGAAAAGTAATCAATCCGGTCTTTTTGAAAATTCCATACATCAAAGCTGTAACATCACTATAACCTATAAGCACTTTTGGATTTCGTTGAATTGATTTATAGTCTAATAAAGGAAGAATTCTTGCACAACCATATCCGCCTCGAGCACACATAATACCGTTAACTGATTTATCTTCAAATTTTTCTTGTAAGTCCTCTGCCCGCATAGAGTCTGTTCCGGAGAAATATCCGTTTTGAAGCAAAATTTTATCTGAATAGACTCCCCTAAAACCTAAAGCTTCAATCTTTTTAATTGAATCTTCAAGTTCCTCTTTTGATATATAACTACCCGGAGCAACCAATGCAATTGAATCTCCGCTTTTTAATCTTTTGGGTTTAATAGTTTTTGGAAATACTTCCGATAAAAATTCATCAGCTAAATCATTTGCAAATACTTTGTTTACGGGATTTACCGCCATTGCAGAGGTTAAGCCAATAGTTTTTAAGAAAGCTTTTCTTTTCATTTTAGTTTAGGAATAATTTTTATGGGGTAAATAAAAATTTTGTATTATTCTTCTAACATTTGTGCTAACAAGTCAAATAGATCATTTTTCGAAAATGGTTTCGATAAATAATGGGTCATCCCTTGTGATAAAAATTCTTCTTTATTTTTATCAAAAGCGTATGCTGTAATTGCTGCTATGGGAACTTTACTATAGTCATTTAGTTGTCTGATGAGTTTTGTAAGTTGAACTCCATCAGTATCATTCTTCAAATTAATATCCATCAGAATAGCTCTGTAAGAATTTTGCTTAACTTTCATCAATGCTTCATCCGCAGTACGAGCAATATCAAAATCATACTTACCTCTCAACATAAGACTAACTATATCAACAGAAGCCTGATCATCTTCTACATATAATAAATCGAACTGATTTTTAGTTAAAAGATTTTCTCCATTTTTCGATGCAATTTTATTAGTTTCTTTCAATTCTTTATTTAATTTTTTATCAACTAAAGGAAATTCTATGATAAAATTGCTGCCTTTATCTTTCTCACTCTCCAGATAGATTTTTCCATTCAAAAGGGTTGTGAATCTTTTAACAATTGTCAGTCCTAAACCTGTACCTTCGAAACTTCTGTTCAGACCCTCACTAACTTGTCTGAACTCTTCCCAGATAAGATTCTGGCTTTCTTTTGGAATACCAATTCCTGTATCAATAATTTGAATTCTTGCATTATTACCAACAGTTTCTAATTTAACAGTTACACTTCCTTTGTTTGTAAATTTAATTGCATTATTAATTAGATTATTTAGGATGTTTTGAATTAAATTGGAATCAATTCGGCATAGGATTTCTTTGTTAGGCAGCTCAAGAATGTAATTCAACCCTTTTTTCTTAGCAGCTTGTTCAAAAAGTTTATAAGAATTGATAATGTGAGGAATTATATTTTCTTCAACCATCTTTATCTCAATTTTTCCTGCCTCAAGTTTTGAAAGACTTAAAATAAGGTTCAGTGTTTCTTTTAACCGCTGCCCAGATTTAGTAATAAGTTCTGCCATATGGGAAAGATCTGGTCTGTCTTCAAGTTCGTCCTTTAAAATGTCAGCAAATCCAAGTATTCCTACTAATGGAGTACGCAATTCGTGACTCATATTTGCAAAGAAGTATGATTTAACTTTATTCATCTCTTCAGCTTTATTTTTAGCATCAGTTAATTCATTTATAAGTTTTTTATAAGGTGTAATGTCTCTAAAAATGCTAAGGAGCATTGCAGAGGAATCTTTTACTTCAATAAAAGCACTTGTTAATTCTACCCATATTAAATTTCCGTCCAATAGCTCTATTTCTGTTTCAAATTTATCTCTAATTGTTCTATACTTAAATCTTTGAATAAAAGAGTTCAAAGTTTTATCTCTATCTCTGATTACGTAAGCAATATTAAAAGGTTTTCCAATTAAGTTTTCCCGTTTAACTTTAAATAGTTCGCAATAGGCTTTATTCACATTAACTACAATTCCTTCTTCATTAACAAGCCGCATTGCGTCAACCGAATTTTCCCACACAGAACGGAATTCTTCCTCAGACCTAATTAAAGTCTCCATCATTTTTTTACGCTGAGTAATATCCTCCTGAACTGCTACGAAGTGCGTAATTTTTCCATACTTGTCAATAATTGGAGAGATAGTAGATTCCACCCAGAAAAGCGAGCCGTCCTTTTTACGATTTAATATCTCTCCATGCCAATCTTCTCCCTTAATAATTTTACTCCAGATAGATTTATAAAAATCTTCTGAATGAAATCCAGACTTTAATAACCTTGTGCTTTTACCTTTTACTTCTTCTAAAGTGTATTGAGTTAACTCAGTAAATTTAGGATTAACAAATTCAATATTTCCTTTTGTATCAGTAATAAATATTATTACAGGATTTTGAATTACAGCTGTTTTTAGAAGTTGAATTTCTTTTTCTGCTTGTTTTTGTTCAGTCTTGTCAAATACAATAGCATAGAAGAATTTATGATTTTTTATAGTAATTAAAGAAGTATAAACTTCCACATTTTTTATATCACCATTTGCTAATCTATGATTGGCTTCAAATTTACTTTGTATCTTATTAAAGATTTTAATCATTGAATTTTTTATAATTTCTTGAGGGGCTGTATCAATATCAAATATGGATTTCTCTTTGAGCTTATCTAAACTATATCCGTAGAACTTCTGTGCTGATTTGTTTGCGTCAACAACTATCCCGCTCTCAGAATCAAAGAGTAGTAAAATTGCTTCTTGATTTTCAAAAAGATTTCTGAAACGTTCTTCACTTTCCCGAATTTCTTCCAAACCTCTTTGACGATCTAAAAATAAACTAAGAGTACCAGCTACTCTCTCCATTAAACTGATAGTATCCTCATCAAAAGCATCTGGATTTGAATAATCCTGTATTACAAGAGCTCCTACAACATCATCTTTGACTCTTAAGGGTACACCAAGCCATTGCTGCGGAGCAGTTCCAACAAGTTCAATGATTTTTTGATCAAGTAATTTGTCTAATTCCGATTTTTTCAAACAAATGGTTTTATTTTGCTCGATTAAGTAACCTGTAAGAGAGCCTTTTGCTTTCCAAACGGTAATATCGTCTTTTTCATCAACTTCCAAAACAGACCGCAGAAGACCTGTTTCAGAATTATAATAAGCAATAAAAAAGTTTTTAACATCTGTTAACTGAGAAATTTGCTGAATTACAGTTTCATATACTTCAATTTCTGATTTATGAGTGATTACTGCTTTAAATATCTCCAATTCAATCTGAGAAAGTAAAACGGACTTCTTTTCAGTGGTGATATCTTTTACGGCTCCGAGTATTTCTGTAACTCTTTTTTCTTTTGTATCCCAGATAGGACTAGCAAAAACTCTGACCCATACAATTCTACCACTCTTATGGAAAGTTCTAAACTCAGCAGTGGCTTCCTGGTTATTCAATAATTTTTGTTGAAATCCTTCAACAATATTTCTATCATCTGTATGTGAAAAAGCAATCAATCCGTTAGATTGAATATATTCTTCAAAACTATATCCGGTAATTTTTTCAAAAGCTCCTGCTACCCAATTTGTTGAAACTTTACCCTCTTTATCGATTTTGGATGAGAATAAGTAATCAGAAATAAGATTTGAAATTACTCTAAATTTTTTCTCACTTTCTTTTAACTGTAAATAATAATTTGTTTTTTCAGTTATATCTGTAATATATCCTTCAAGATATAAAAGCTCTCCTGAATCTGATAAGATAACACGACCTTTTTCCCATATCCATTTAATAACTCCTGATTTTGTTTTGATAGGATACTCATATTCAAAATAACTATTATCTCTTAAAGCTTTTTCCCATCTTTCATTTATTTCATTTTTATAATCTGAATCAATAATATCATTAAAAACAATGCTATTAGTTAAAAATTCTTGTGGTTTATAGCCTGTTATTTCAAAACAACCATCACTTATATAATACATTGTCCAGCTTTTATCATAAGCGCATCTGTAAACAAAACCGGGTAAGTTCGATATAAGAAAACTTTGAAATTTCTCTTTTTCTTCCAGAGCTTTTATTTTTTTTCTTTCTTCAGTTTGGTCTCTGAATATCAGAACTACACCAATTATTTCTTCTCTTATTTTTATTGGTGCAGCGGAATCAACAATAGGATATTCTTTACCGGTTTTACTGATGAGAAGAGTATGGTTTGCAAGATTTGTAACTATACCCTTTTCATAAGCCAATTTCACAGGATTAGTTACTGTGGATCTTGTATATTCATTGCATATAACAAAAACTTTGTCAAGTGGTTTACCTAAAGCATCTTCTTCTTTCCAGCCAGTTAGTTGCTCAGCAATAGAATTCATTTTCATAACGTTACCATACTTGTCTGTTGTAATAACCGCATCACCAATACTGTAAAGAGTAGTCTTGAATAATTCTTCACTTTTTTTCAATGAAACAAGAGTTTCATTATTTCTAAGTTGATTTAATATTATTTTCCCAATTCCAAGTGTTATTATAGGATAAAAAATTATTACAGTCGGACCTATTTTGTGTATCACATTAACAATACTTTTAGAGGGCAGAAAGACCATTGAAAGAACCATAACAGAGGAAACTATTAAGCCAAATAAATAGAGATTAGAATTACTTAGCTGAATTTTATTTTGAGCAACTTTTTTATAAAAATAACAGCCTAAAAGGAATGATATTAAGATAACTAATACACCTACAAAAGCGCCCTCACCACCAAGATATATTCTGTAAGAAATAGCAAACAGTGAGGATATAAGTCCTGAGATATAACCAAAAAATAATGTTGATAAACTAATTACAATAGACCTGCCGTCGAAAATTATGCCTTCAGAAAAAACGAAAGGATATGACATTCCAATAACTGCAATTATACCAAACAATAATCCTTGAGAGATTTGTCCTTTGATAGTCTTGCTGTCAAATTTCTGATCTATAAAATTTGAAATAACACTTAAAGACAAAAGTGCAAATAAATTATATAGAAGATCAACTATTATCATTAATTATCAAACCCGCAAAGATTTTATTGTAATTAATTATCGAAAAAAAAAGTTTTTTTATTAGGAAAAAACGATAAAAACCTTGTGAAAAATAGGTATTAGTACGTTATTTTCTTAAACTTTTTATCAATTTCTGAAAATCTTCAGGGAGCTCAGAATCAAATTTCATAAATTGTTTTGAAATCGGATGAACAAATCCCAAAGTTTTGGCGTGAAGTGCCTGCCTTGGCATAATTGTCAAGAGATTATTTATTCTTGCTTTCATCTGAGGTAATTCACTTCCATAAACTATTTTATCACCACCATAGGTTCTATCCCCAAAAACAGGCTTTCCAATTCCCGACATATGAACACGAATCTGATGTGTTCTTCCTGTCTTTAACTTTAGTTTAAGTAAGGTTGTAAACCCGAATTCTTCAATCACTTCATAGAAAGTAGTGGCATCTTTTCCTTCAGTATGACTTACAGTAAACTTTTTCCGGTCAGATTTACTTCGTGTAATTTTTGTGGATATTTCACCTTTCATTTCAGGAAATTTACCCCAACAAATTGCCTGATATTCTCTTTCAATTGTATGTCTGGCAAACTGTTCAGCTAATTTTGAATGAGTAAAATCATCTTTTGCAATTAGTAATAGTCCTGAAGTATCTTTATCAATACGGTGAACAATGCCAACTCTGAAATTTTCATTTACTTTACTTAACTTATTAGTATGATGTAGAAGGGCATTTACAAGTGTTCCCGTATAATTTGCAAAAGCAGGATGAGCAACCATCCCGGCAGGTTTATTTACTACTAATAAGTTCTCATCTTCATAAATTATGTCAAGAGGAATATTTTCAGGTTCAATTTCTTCAGGACGAGGGGCAATAGGTTGAATGACCAGAATTTCATCGGAAGGTTTGACGATATAATTTGCTTTTGTTGGTTTGTTATTTACGGTAATTAGTCCTGCTTTTATTGCTTCCTGAATTTTCGTTCTGGTAACATTCTCAATATGATTTGTAAGATAGGTATCTAACCTTTCAGGTTTTTTTGCATCAGGAACTTTTATCTGATGTTTCTTTTCCGATATTATTCTGCTCATTTATACTTTCAGAACGATTTTCTAAAGCTTGTTCAATGAATTCAAAGCCTGAATCTGAAGGTAAATCAACATTATTATCAGTAATTGAATTTTCATTCACAATTTTTTCATCGTGATCTTCTTTCTTATAAAATATGATTAAGATTAGGACCCCAATACTTACAGCGGCATCTGCAATGTTAAAAATTGGCCATCTATCGTAACTGATTCCAAAAATTGTAAAGTTGAAAAAGTCAAAATCAAAAAAGTCAACTACTCTTCCGTAAAAAAGCGGAGCATATCCAAAAAGAACTCCATAAAAAGTTCTATCTATCAAGTTACCAATTGCTCCACCAATAATAAATGCAATGGAAATCCGTAAACTTAAACTTTTATCTCGGATCATATACAAATAAAAAATTAGTCCGACACTTGCAATTAAGGAAAACAAAGAAATAGCAAGTTTAAAGTTTTCTCCTGGATCAAAGCCAAAAGCCATTCCGGGATTTTCAATATAAGTTAGACGAAAAAAATCATTTATAATCGGAATGCTCTGACCATAATACATCCCATCATAATTGAAATTTAACAGCGGAATTGAAAAACCTTTAACAAAAAGTTTTGTTATTTGATCTATCAGTACGATTATTAACGATAAAAAGATAACTTTCAAAAATTAACTCCAAAGTCTGAATGAAAAATCAATCTATTTTTTTTCCTGCCTTTGTTTCATAGGTAAACATAACTGAGTATGCGGTACGGCTTCTAATCTTTCTTTAGGAATAAGAGGGCAGGTTGGACATAAATACTGTGGCTCTTCAACACAAGCTATACATATTCCATAAGTTCCATCTTCAATTCTTTTAAGTGCTTCTTCTAAATAACTAAGGAACTTAGTTTCTCTTTGAGCATAGAGAAAAGTTTTTTCTCTTTCCATTGCATCGGTTCCCTGTTCAGCCATATGAAGGGAGTAAGGAGAATTTTCGTTGATATATTCTCCTGTGGATGGGTCCAACATCTGATCCCTGAGATTTTGAAGCTGCTCTATAATTTCATTTTGTTTTTCAATAATTATGCTTTTGAAATGATCAAGCTCTTTTTGGCTGTACTTTTTAATTTTCTTTAAGGCTTCTGCTCTTCTTCTGGCAGCTTCCATTTCGGCCGATATCTGAGCATCGATTTCATTTTCTTCCTGAATAGTTTCTTCAACCTGTTTTTTAACAGTAGAAAGTTTCTTAATCTCTTTCGGCGCCTTTTTTGTTTTACTTCTTTTTCAACAGAAGCTGAAACCTTCTTGACTTTTTTAGTTTCTTTTGTTTCCTTTTTCTTAGGCTCGACTTTTTTTGTTGCTTTTTTATCAACTTTGATTTTAGAAGGTTTTGCCTCTGCCTTTTTTGATACTGCTTTTTTTACTTTCGGCTTTTCAATTTTCTTTTTCATATCAGATTTTGCTTTTTTTACGGATTTTTTAACAGCCTTTTTCACAACTTTCTTAGCCATTTTATTCTCCTTTAAAGGTTATTATTAAACTTTTTTAATAAAAATTTTACAATCAAAACCGCTTATTTGCCAGTCCTGACTATAAGATTCTTTAAGTTCTGAACCAGAGGTTAATTTTTCTGCTAAAGTTTCATTAGAAATATAATCAGAAAATTTATTGATTGCTTGAATAAATTCATTCGAACCATTAAAATTAATTATAATCTTGTCCGTAACCTCAAATCCGGCATCTTTTCTCATATTCTGAATCCGGTTAACAAATTCTCTGGCAAGTCCTTCATCAATTAAATCCTGTGTCAACTCTGTATCAACTGCAACTGTTACTCCGGATTCGGTTTCAACCACCCAGCCTTCAATTTCGTGACTGATAATTTCAACATCATCTTTAAGAACTGAAATGGTTTCTCCATCGATTATTATATCTATTGAAGCTCCATTCTCAAGCAATTTAATTTGTTCTTTATTAAAGTTCTTTATTTCTCCGGCAACTTGTTTAACTTTCTTTCCGAACTTTGGTCCAATTGATTTAAAGTTTGCTTTACAGGTTTTATTAACAATTTCAGAATCGTCGTTTAATACTATAAGTTCTTTGATGTTTACTTCATCAAGAATAACATCTTTCATTTTATTCAAAGCTTCACGTTTCTCCTTTTCCACAACTACCATAATTCTTTTAAGAGGCTGACGAACTTTCAGATTATTCTTTGCTCTCAATGCACGAGTAAGATAAACTACTTTTTGAGCAATATCCATTTTGTGTTCAAGTTCAGGCTCACGATAAGTTTGTTCAGGAAATTCAGAAAGATGAACGGATTCAAATTTTTCTTTATTTGTAACAGAATTTAAATTTCTATAAATCTCTTCAGCAATGAAAGGAGCAAAAGGAGAAGTTAATTTTGAAACAGTAATCAGACATTCATATAAAGTTTGATAAGCAGAAAGTTTCTCACGATTCATTTCGGATTTCCAGAACCTTCGTCTGCTTCTTCTGACATACCAGTTGGAAAGCTGATCAATTGTAAAATCAGAAACTGCTCTTGCTGCTTTAGTAACATCATATTCATCCATTTCCTGTTGATATTCTTCTACAAGAGCATTTAATTTGGAAATAATCCATCGATCAATTTCAGTTCGCTCTTCATAAGGAACCAACTCTTCACTGAAATCGAATTTGTCAATATTAGCATATAGTGCGAAGAACGAATAAGTATTAACGAGAGTACCGAAAAACTTTCTTTGAGTTTCAGCAAGACCTTCTTCATCGAACAGGGTTGGTCGCCAGGGAGGACTATTGGTTATTAAATACCAACGCGTAGCGTCAGCGCCATATTTTTCAAATAAATCAAAAGGATCAACAGTATTTCCTTTTGACTTGGACATTTTATTGCCTTTTTTATCAAGTATCAGCTCATTCACGAGAACATTTTTATAAGCAACATTATCAAAAAGCATTGTTGAAATAGCGTGCAAAGTGTAAAACCAACCTCTGGTTTGGTCAATACCCTCACTGATAAAATCAGATGGGAAATATCTTTTTTCAAAAATTTCTTTGTTTTCAAATGGATAATGATATTGAGCAAACGGCATTGCTCCTGAGTCATACCAAACATCAATTACTTCAGGGGTTCTTCTGTAAATCTTTCCATTTTTCTCAAAGAGTACTTTATCCACAAAGTGTTTATGTAAATCTATATTTTCAATCTCAGAAACAGAAATTCTTTTACCGTTTTCTTCAATAAATCCTTCTTTTAACTCTTCAATACTACCAACTGCAAACATATCACCATCTTCAGAAATCCAAATAGGCAGTGGGGTAGCCCAGAATCTGTCCCGAGAAAGTGCCCAATCTTTATTCTCTTCCAGCCAATTTCCAAATCTGCCTGAGCCAACTTCTGAAGGCTGCCAGTTAATAGTTTTATTCAGTTCAACCATTCTATCAGCAAATTGAGTTGTTCTGATAAACCAGGACTCACGTGCATAATAGATTACAGGAACATCCTGATGACGCCAACTGAAAGGATATGTATGAATAATAGTTTCTTTTTTGTAAAGTTTTCCTTCGTGCTTCATCTTTAGAATAATTCCATTGTCAGCATCTTTCACAAACTGACCGGCGAAATCTGTTACTTCTTTTGTGAATAGTCCTGAACGAGTAACAGGTTGCAGTAATGGAAGATTATATTTTTTGGATATCTCATAGTCATCAGCACCAAAAGCAGGAGCAATATGAACAATACCTGAACCGTCTTCAGTACTTACAAAATCCCCTTCAATGACATAGAACGCTTTTTTATCAACCTGACAATAATCAAATAATTGAATGTAGTGAATGCCAGATAAATCTTTTCCTTTTAATTCTTCTAAAACTTCATAATCTTCATCAATTACAGAAAGTCTTTCTTTAGCAAGAATAATTACTTTACCCTCAGACTTTATTTTAACATAATCAATTTCAGGACCTACTGCTAATGCTACGTTGGAGATAAGTGTCCAGGGAGTGGTAGTCCAAACTAAAAAATACTCATCAGCATCTTCACGCTGGAATAAAACGTAAACAGATGGATCTTTTGTTTCACGATAACCTAATGCGAGTTCGTGAGAAGAAAGGACTGTCTCAGACTTTGGGTCCTGGGGAACTATTTTATAATCACGGTAAATTAGTCCTCTGTCAAAGAGATTTTTCAAAGACCACCAGACAGATTCGATATAATTATTATCTAAAGTTATGTAAGCAGATTTTAGGTCAATCCAATAACCCATTCGTTCAGTCATTTTTTCCCAAAGATCAAGATAAGTAAAAACAGATTCTTTACATTTCTGATTATACTTTTCTATTCCATATTCAATTACTTCACTTTTATGTTTAATACCAATAGTTTTTTCAACTTCAATTTCAACAGGTAACCCGTGAGTATCCCAACCCGCTTTTCTTTCAACTCTATAACCCTTCAATGTTTTGTAACGGCAAACCAAATCCTTCAGAGTTCTTGCCATTACGTGATGAATACCAGGTTTTCCATTAGCTGTAGGAGGTCCTTCGTAGAAAGTGAATGATTTATTTACATCTCTGGAAGTGATACTCTTTTCAAAAACTTTGTTCTCTTTCCAGAATTCTAAAATTTCTTTTTCAATTTGAGGATAACTGAATTTTTCTAGATTTTGTTTGAACATAATTTGTACTAAAGTTCCCTATATTTTTTTAGTAATTCGAATTCACTTTTGATAAGTTGTTTTAATTCTTCTTCGGTTTTGGTTTTAATCATACTAATCTTTTCTGCTTCGGATTCGGCATTATTAACAATTTCTCTGGCTTTTAATTCAGCTTCTTTAATAATCAAAGCACCTTGCAATTCATAGTCAGCTTTACTGTTTTCTAAAATTTTAATTTTTTCTTTGAGAATAATTACTTCTCTTGCCCCTTGTAAAATGAATTGAATAGCCATTCCGAAAAATCCCATTGCACCAAGCGTAATATTTTTTAGACTGTAAAGAATTATATTTTCTGCAGAAATATTATCGCTTCCAAAATACTCATTAAAAAAAGTTATGGTAAAAAGACTTAAAAATAAAGTTGCAACAATAACTGCAAATAAAATTTTACCACCGTATTGCCAGCCTGCCTGTCTGGACAGAAACCATCCGCTTGCAAAACACATAACTGACAAAACAAACCAAACAGCAAAGTTGTTTGCCCCAAAATTGAAATACTCAACTCCGATAAAATTGGAGGCATACATCAGCAAAGCTATTAGTAATGCACCAAAATAATCCAGCAAATGTTTTTTTAATTCAATCACTTGATATTCTCTTAATTAATTCCACAAATATTGATGTCATCTTTGGTTCTGCCTGATTTGCAGCTTCAATAATTTCTTCCAAAACAACAGGTTTTAAGTTTTCCGGAAAACATTCATCAGTTACTATACTCATACCAAAAACTTTAATCCCCATATGATTTGCTACAATATTTTCAGGAACAGTTGACATTCCGACAACATCAGCACCTATTTGGCTTAAAAATCTGTATTCAGCTTTGGTTTCTAAATTAGGACCTGAAACTGCAACGTAAACCCCTTTATGTACTTTAATGTTTTTTTCTTTGGCTATTTCCTCTGCAAGATTTATTAGTTCTTTTGAATAAGGCTCACTCATATCAGGAAAACGTGGACCAAGTTCATCTTCATTTTTGCCAATCAAAGGATTGTCACCAAGAAGATTTATATGATCCTCAATAATCATTAAATCACCTTTTCGGTAGTCTCGATTCATACAACCACAGGCATTTGAAATAAGCAAGATTTTTACTCCAAGAAATTTCATTACTCTTACAGGATATGTAATCTCCTGCATAGAATAACCCTCATAGAAATGAAATCGTCCTTGCATAACAACGACATTTTTTCCACCAATTTTACCAAGGATTAATTTTCCGTGATGAGATTCAACAGTTGAAATTGGGAAATGAGGAATTTGTTCATACTTAATCTGATGTTTAACTTCAATTTCTTTTACTAAACCGCCAAGCCCTGTTCCAAGGATGATTCCAATGGCATAATCTTCTTTGGAATATTCTCTGATTACTTTAAGTGATTCATTTATTTTACTGATCAAATTATTCATTATCTAAAGATTCCACGATTTTATCAATATCTATTTTAAGAAAATCTACATTCTGAAGATTTTCTTCGATAGTTTTTGTTGAATCGAAACTATATTCCGGATTAATCATACGAACTTGAGTACTGATTATAGCTTCAAGTTTGGCAATTATAAGATTTTTTTCTTCCTGAAGAGTTAAAATCGCCTCATTAAGTTTTCTTGCCTGTTCTTTAGCATTTTCAATTATCTGATTAGCCTTTATTTCGGCTTCCATTAACATAACCTGCGTTTGCTTGCGAGTTGATTCAATGGATTTACTTGAGCTTTCCTGCGCCTTTAAGAGAGTTTGCTGCAGGTTATTTTCAATTTCCTTATAAGATTCAATTTGTTCATTTAGTTCCTTTGTCTTCGATTTAAGTTCTTCATTTTCGCGTAATAACACATCCACTTCTTCAGCAATGCGATCAAGAAAAGTTTTAACTTCTTCAGTATTAAAACCTAAAAGTTTTTTTGAGAATTCTTGATTTCTGATAGAGTTTGAATTTAATTTCAAATTTGTCTCCAGTCTTTAGAATAATCTCTCTGGCCAAAAATCGCTGAACCAATACGCAAAATTGTACTGCCTTCCTCAATAGCTATTTCGAAATCACTTGTCATTCCCATCGAAAGTTCCAGATAATCATAACCATTTCTTTTAAGCATTTCTTTTAAATTTCTCAAATAACTAAAACTTTTTCTAACAAGTTTTTCATCTTCTGTCAGAGGAGATATTGTCATTAGTCCGATAGCTCTGATATTTGGAAGTTTTTTTGCTTCTTCAGCTAATTTAAATATCTCTTCTTCAGAATTAACTCCTGATTTTGATTCTTCTTCAGAGGTTTTCACTTCAAAAAGAATTTTCTGAATCTTACCAAATGACTCAGCTTTTTTATTGATTTCGTAAAGTAAATCTAAACTATCAACAGAATGAATAAATTCAGCACATCGAACTGCATATTTAACTTTATTTTTTTGCAAAGTGCCTATAAAATG
Organism: uncultured Ignavibacterium sp.; assembly: GCA_937942875.1. Classification (GTDB taxonomy): domain Bacteria; phylum Bacteroidota; class Ignavibacteria; order Ignavibacteriales; family Ignavibacteriaceae; genus Ignavibacterium. The sequence continues at coordinate 16,676 of CALEBT010000055.1, forward strand.
CCATATAACTGAATCACCAAGTCTGTCAAATTTAAGAGTCAATTCCTGTGCACGATTTTCTCCGAAATTATCAATCCCACAAGCTTTTACTTGCAGAATTGCATCTATTCCAAAATACTTTGAGACAGCTACAAGTTTAATATCTTCAGGTTTTCTACCACACTCAAGACACTTTTTCTCAATTGCCTGTTTTACTCTATTTACATTTTCAGAAATCATAAAAATAAGGTTGTGAATTTATCTTTGAACGCTATAAAAAGCAATGAAAACCATTGATTAACATAAATTCAACAAAAATGACTTTACAAATATAAGGTCTTTTAGAGTACGGGGTTTAAGAAAATGAAGTTTATAAAAGAATGCAAATAAATTGAATAACAATCTGATTTAAACCAAATAACTTTTCAGGCAATCATAAAGATAAGAGTAATTAAAGTGAAATATCCATTTTTTATATTAACTATAGACTATTTTGCTTTAAACTTCTTAGGTTTTTGAAAGTTACTTATATCAAAAATCTATAAAATTAATGCCGTTATTTCTAAAAAGGATTATTTTGCTAATTGAACTATAAGAAGCAGAATTGTGGCAATACTACCAATTATGCTAAAATAGCCTGAAAGTTCCATAGCAAATGTTCTGAAAGATCTTAGCCTTTCCTTAGGAACGAAAATGAAATCACCTTCTTCAAGAACAATGTTATCTTCTGCAGAAATCCAGTTTCGGGAACTTCCTTTGATAATCATTATTTCGTCTTCGGCGTATTCACCTATTCCACCAGCCTGATCGATATAATATTTATAATTTTTACCTTCAGAGAATTTAACGTGCCCGGGATTAGAAACCTGACCAAATACATAAACAGTATTCATTTTAGGAGGAATGATTATAACATCTCCCGGATAAATAATAAAGTTATAAATCTCAGAATTTTCATCAGTTACTTTTGTAAAATCAACTGCACTACCTTCATTCAAAACACGATATTGATTTTCGGCAGCAAAATACGCTTGATCTTCTTCGACAAGATTTGACATTCTGAACATCATCTGCTGTTCATAATTTACGATTCTGTCAACCAATTCGGGATTATTATTTATAAGATTTTCATCAATCTTAATTCCATATTGTTTTTCTAAAAGTGTGGTAATACTATTGCCTCTGAAAATCCTTGCTCTCTTGAGAGATGCATTTGTAGTAAAACCATTTGTCTTTTTAATTAGTTCTCCTAATTTCGTATTACTTTTAGTAATTGGTACATATCCTGGTTGATTAACTTCGCCAAGCACTAAAGCATAGAATTGTTTTCTTTGAGTTTCATCTGCCAGAATAACTACCTGATCACCTCTTTGTAAATTGAAATCATCATTTATATTAATTTCTATCACTTCCTGTTTTTCGCCATCGTAAGTTAACCGGCTGATTTTAGCTTTCCCCGATATTTCATATGCTGGATTTAAACCGTGAGCAAGTTCTAAAAGGTCAGACAATTTATCGCCTTCAACGAATAAAAAAGTCCCCGGAATATTTACAGCTCCGGAAATCGAAATAAAATTTCTTTCAATATCATTAGGAGGGAAAATTATTACATCATCATTTTTTAAGTAAGGATTATTTACAAAGTCTCCGTTTATTCTAAACTTTTGTAAATCAATTTTAAGTAGAGAACCATCTGCACGTTTAAGATTTATGCCTCTTAATGAAAAGTTAGAAAAATCCTTTTTTATTTTTTCAAGAAGTCTTTCTTCATTAACTGAACCAATCGCTCTCTCAAGAGATTGATTATAAATTCTCGTTACAAACTGATCTAATCTTTCTGCAATAGTCGCCACAAAACTTCCTGTAACCGGAAAATGCCCTGCAATACTTACAGAAATTGTTGTAGGCATAGTGTTTTGATTTATTCTTTCATTAGTTTGAGCAAAAACTATTATTGTAAACAAAATAAAAATTATAATATGCTTCATCACTTATTCTGATATTGTTCGTTGTAATATTTAATATAATCGCCTGAAATAATTCTTTCCCACCAACTTTGATTTTTTAAATACCAGTCAATGGTGAACTGAATTGCTGATTCAAATGAAAATTCAGGTTTCCAACCTAACTCATTTTGGATTTTTGAGGAATCAATTGCATATCTTCTATCGTGACCAGGTCTGTCTTTTACGTATTCAATCAGTTCTTCCCCTTTATTCAGGTATTTCAAAATAAGTTTAATAATGTCAATATTCCTCATTTCGTTAGTTGCACCAATATTATATACTTCTCCCACTTTTCCCTTCTCCAGGACAAGATCAACGGCTTTATTGTGGTCAATAACGTAAATCCAATCCCTAACATTAAGGCCATCACCATAAACCGGAAGTTTTTTATTGTTTAAAGTATTTATTATCATCAGAGGTATTAATTTTTCAGGAAACTGGAAAGGACCGTAATTATTTGAACATCTGGTTATTAGAACAGGCATTCCGTAAGTATGGTAATACGCCTGAACCATTAAATCAGCAGCAGCTTTACTTGATGAATAAGGGCTGTTTGGAGAAATCGGAGTTGATTCGGTAAATAATCCAGTTGGTCCCAAACTTCCATAAACTTCATCTGTTGATACTTGAAGAAATCTTTCGACCTCAAATCTTCTTGCGGTCTCGAGAAGTACATTTGTTCCAATAACATTTGTACGATAAAAAACTTCTGCTCCAAGTATGCTTCGGTCTACGTGAGATTCGGCTGCAAAGTTTATGACATATTTGATTTTGTACTTTTCAAAGATGTAGTTAACCAATTCATTATTTAGTATGTCACCTTTGATAAAGACATAATTCGGGTTATTCTCTGATTCTTTTAGATTTTCAAGATTTCCGGCATAGGTAAGTTTATCCAGGTTCACTATGAAATAGTCATCACGCTCTTTAAGAATATGATTAATAAAATTACTACCGATAAATCCTGCACCGCCTGTTACTAAAATATTTTTCATAATTAAAATGCAAAAAATCCGAAATAAATTCCTGTATGAATAAAAAATGAATTGCCGTTAAAACTATCAGGAGCATTGAAAAGAGTCTGATCGTTATTTACTTTCCATTTACCTCCAACTGCTAACTGATATCCCCCACCCAACCTTAAAGCAAGAAATCTATATATGGGGATGTCAAAATTTAATGTAGGCGAAAAAAGGAAAAAATCATTTTTAAGCTTTGTATAATTATTTTTCTGAGAAGATGGAATGATAGTGGGCCAGGAAAAATTCTGACTGTTTTCGTAATACTCAACAGTTATTTCTCCTCCCCCAAGAATTGCTCCCAAAGAAATTGCAATGTCTTTGACAAAAGGAAGAGTATATTCAACAGTAAAACCACCAACTCCTAAACTATAATCAATCTGATAATTAATATCATTTTTCAAATGAGAAATGCTTTTTGTTCCACCATAACCAAGACCTCCAATTCTAAGCTGCGGAATAAATCCAATATAAATATATCCTCCACCTCCTGTTATAAAAACTGTTTCATTATTGAATTTAGGCAAGGAAGCTGAATTAAGCTGAGCATTGAGGTCTTTCAAATTAACAAATTGAGCACCTGGGAAAAACCCACCACCACCGCCGAAAGGAGCATCAAAATAAGTTTGTGATTGGGAAAAAATGTAAACAGTGATTGTCAAAAAGGTTAAAAATAATTTTTTCATAATTATTCATTTGTTGTTTATAAATTTAGTGAAGTGCCGTAAATTAGCAAACAACTAAAATAATTCAAGAATCTATTTATTAAATATGAAGAAAATATGAAGATATTAATTACTGGCGGTAGTGGCTTGTTGGGGCAATACCTGAATCTACTATTATCAAAAAAACACGAAATATTAGCCATTTACAATTCAAATATGGGAAATTGTAATTTATTTAATTCCCGAAAAACAGACCTTAGAAATAGAGAACAGTTAATAAAAATATTTTATGAATTCGAACCTGAGATAGTAATACATACTGCAGCTATTACTTCTACACTTTTTGATAGCGGACATTCACTGAGCGAATATTTCCAAAGTAATGTGTCAGTTACAGAAAATATCGCTAAACTTTCATCTAAGTTAAATTCCAGAATGATTTATTTGTCAACCGATTTAGTTTATGACGGAAACAGAGGCTCAAATTTAACAGAAGATTCTAAACTAAATCCTGTTTCACCTTATGCTGAATCAAAACTTATTGGTGAAGAGAAAGTAAAGGAATTTTCTGATAATTATTTGATTTTTCGTTTAGCTTTGTTAATAGGATTTGGACTTAACCATTCAGTTTGCCACTTTCAATCAATGTATGAAAATTTAATAAATAATAAACCCGTAAAACTTTTTACTGATCAGTTCAGATCGCCAATATCTCTTTTAGAGGCATCAAAAGTAATGGAAAAAGTTATTGAATTAGATATTCCAACTGGCATTTACAATCTGGGCGGGAACGAAAGACTATCACGATTTGACATCGGGTTGATACTTGCTGATTTGATTAAAGTTAATAAAGACTTACTAATCCCTCTCTCTTTGAACGAAGCCTCGCAAGTACCTAAAGTTAAAGATGTATCGCTCAATATTTTTAGGCTGAAAGATTGTGGAATTACGATAAATTCATTAGACGAAATGATATTTGATTCTTTAGCATTTAACAAACAAAATTCATTTCGTTAGTAATAAAAACTTGACTTTAAATGTTTATTACTTCATATTCGCAGTGGAAATTAAAAAGGAAAATTTATCAGAGACTTGTTACTTTTTTAAATTTATTACGTCTAACTAAGTGGTTCTTAAAAAAGTAACATTTTGTACCGATGTAGGGAATTTCTCTTATCGGTTTTTTGTTAAGTAGAAAAAAAGGAGGAATATTTAATTAAATTGATACGATTTGCAAGTATCCGAATCAAAAAACAAAAAAGGAGAAAAGAACGATGAAAGAAATCAAAGCAAAATTAGAAAATCCTTTATCAGAACTTATTAGCGATGATATTTATGAACTTCTAAATGCTCATGGTTTAATTGATGAAAAGGCTGTTAGAGATTATCAGATACGTAAAAAATTCAAACAGTTACGTGCAAGTAAAATCAGTGCCGGAGATGCAATAGATGCAATAAGGGAAGAATATCCATATTTGCAATTCGATACAATAAGAAAAATTGTATATCAAATTAGCAAATAATCGTTAGTAGTTGACAAATACAAATTAATGTTTTATTTTTCAACTGACTTTTTCAAAGGGTTCTCCCCTGCCTTTTGAAAGCTAATAAGTCAGGCCCGGTGTCTCCCCGTCACCGGGTTTTTATTTTAATTTAAGAGGTATTTATGGCAAAAGTTGTAAAAAAATCAACCGCTAAAGTAGCAAAAAAGTTACCATCTCCTTTTTTTATTTATTGGGAAAAATCAAATTATTTACTACTTATCTTGGGAATTATTCTCCTTATTTTAGGATTTTATGCAATGAGTATTGGTTCCTGGGATAGCACGGCTTCACTAGTAATTTCGCCTGTAATTCTTTTTATAGCTTACGTGTTGATTTTCCCTGTTGCAATTCTTTACAGAAAGAAATCGAAATCAGAGGATGAATTAAATAATACTCATTAAATATTTTGAGTAAACTATCTTTTGATCAGCTTGTTGATCTGTTTTTATTGCTGTCGGTTGACAAAATTGGACCCTCCCGAGTAAGATCTTTATTATCCAAATTCAAAAACTTTAACAATATCTTTGATGCCTCTTTAACTGAATTAGAGAAAGTTGAAGGTATCAGTTTTGAATTAGGTAAAAGGATTAAAAGTGCCAGGCAGAAAAGAAATGATCTAATTTCAATAGTTGAAAGTCAGCTGAATGGATTAGATAAGATAAATGCTAAACTGATTTCTCTTTGGGATGCTGAATATCCTTCTTTGCTAAAAAAAATTTATGACCCACCACTATTACTTTATACAAAAGGAATTTTTTCAGATAAAGACAATTATTCAATAGCTGCAGTTGGTACAAGAAATCCAACAAACTATGGTAAAGTTCAGACCGAAAGGATTATATCTGAGCTGGCATTGCAAGGTATCACAATTGTAAGCGGTCTTGCAAGAGGAATTGATTCGATTGCTCATCAAACCGCATTAAAAAACGGAAGCCGAACAATTGCAGTTATTGGTTCAGGGTTAGATGTGGTATATCCTCCAGAGAATAAGAATTTATTTAATAAGATTTCTGAAAACGGACTAATAATTTCTGAATATCCTTTAGGTACTAAACCTGATGCACAAAATTTTCCCAGAAGGAACAGAATTATTTCCGGGCTTTCCTTAGGTGTAATTGTTTTTGAAACAGCTATTAATGGTGGTGCTATGCAAACAGCGCATTTCGCCTTAGATCAAAACCGAGAGGTTTTTGCAATTCCTGGTAATTTAGGTGTAAGACAATCTGAAGGAACCAATCTCTTGATTCAGAAAGGAGAGGCTGAATTATTAATAAATGCCGAAGATGTTTTGAACGAATTACAATTAAAATTAAGACCTGTTATTGGCAAGAATATTCCTCAACCAGAAAAAGATTTAAACGTTTTTGAAGAAAAAATTTTTATTGCTTTAAAGGAAAATGGAGAATTACAAATTGATAAACTATCTGAACTAACAAACCTTTCAACTTCAGATTGCCTTGTAAATTTATTAACCCTTGAATTCAAAGGGCTTGTTAAACAATTACCGGGTAAAATATTTTCTGTGATTGTTTAATACTTCTTTTTGTTATTCCAAATTGATTTAAGATATTCTTTTAGCTTTTTTTCCTGTCCTTGTTCAGTAGGAAAATAAAACTGTTTTGTCTTCAGTTCTTTTGGCAGATATTCCTGTTCGATAAAATGTTTATCAAAATCGTGAGCATATTTATAGTCTTTCCCATAACCAATCTTTTTCATTAAATCTGTCGGAGCATTTCTCAAATGAAGAGGAACGGGATATTGTGGATTATTTCTGATTTCTTCAATTGCCCTATCAATTGCAATATAAGAAGCATTACTTTTAGGTGATGATGCTAAATAAGTTGTGCATTGGGCGAGTATAATTCTTGCTTCGGGCATTCCAATTTTTTCAACTGCACTGAAGGTTGATTCAGCTAAAACTAAAGCATTTGGAGATGCATTTCCAATATCTTCTGATGCAAGAACAATTAATCTTCTTGCAATAAAAAGTGGATCTTCACCTGCTTCTAACATTCTTGCAAGCCAATAAATTGCCGCATCAGGGTCACTACCGCGAATACTTTTAATGAAAGCAGAAATTAAATTATAATGTTCTTCACCGTCTTTATCATAAATAATATTCCTTTTTTGAACTACATTTTCAAATAATTCTTTTGTTAGATGAATTTCTTCTTTGTCTAATTCCTGAATAATTGCTGCTTCAAGAATGTTTAGTAGTATTCTAGCATCTCCCGAACAGATATAAATTAAAAAATCCTCATCGAAAGATTTTATTTTAACAGACGATAAGAACTCATCTTTTATTAAAGCAAATGAAATAATTTTTTTTAAGTCTTCATAATTAAGCTGATTCAAGACAAAGATTCTTGTCCTTGATCGCAATGCAGGAATAACTTCAAACGAAGGATTTTCTGTTGTTGCTCCAATCAGTATTATCAGACCTGATTCAATTGAGTTTAACAGTGCATCCTGCTGAGCTTTATTGAAACGATGGATTTCATCTATGAAAAGAATTGTTCTTTTATTAAGATTTTTATTTTGTTGTGCCAATTCAATTACGTGCCGGACTTCTCTGACTCCGCTTGAGACAGCGTTCAAACTAAAGAATTCAGATTTGGTTTGACTTGCTATTATTCTCGCAATAGTTGTTTTACCACTTCCCGGAGGTCCCCACATTATGAATGATGAAAGACTATCATTTAATATCATTGTTCTGATTGGTTTGCCTTCTCCGAGCAAATGTTCTTGACCAACAAACTCTTCAAGATTTTTGGGTCGGACTCTTTCAGCTAATGGAACCTCTGGAGGGATAATTTTTTTCATTCAACTCTAACATCAATTCTTTTTTCATTTTGTTTAGTCATATTATGCTTCTCTCGAGCAACTTGTTCAATTTTTGCGGGTTCAAATCTTTTTAATGAGTCTATTTCTGCCTCAAGTCTTTTATTTTCAGCTTTGATTTCTTCCGTTTGCTGAATAAGTGAATCCACTTCCTTTTTCAACTTAACATATTTAATTAACCCAAAGTCGTTAAATAATAGATACAATGAACCTAAAGCAAAGATTATCAGAAATAATATAAGTCTGAACTTGCTATTGAATGTTATTTTTTTCATAAACTTATTTTCACAATTTGATTTACCAATTCCTCAAAAGAAACATTTACTGACTTTGCCATTTTAGGAAGCAAACTGAGTGAAGTCATACCAGGCAAAGTATTTATTTCAAGTAAGTAAAATTTATTATCGTTATTTAAACGATAATCCAATCTTGCATAACCTTCACACCCGAGTGCTTTGAATGCTTTCATTGAGACTTTCTTAAGCTGCTCAGAAATTTCATCATCAATTTCTGCCGGAGCAATGTATTGACTCATTCCAGATGTATATTTACACTCATAATCATAGATTTCGTGTTTTGGAATAATTTCTAAAACCGGAAAGATAGAATTGCCAACTATACCAACTGTTAATTCTCTTCCTTCAATAAATTCTTCTATCAGAATTTTATTTGAATAATATGAAGCAAGTTTTAATGCATTATCTAATTGTGATTCTTGTTTAACAATAGTGAGTCCAACTGTTGAACCCTGATCATTTGGCTTAACCACAACCGGAAAATTCATTTTTTCTTTAATTGAAGATAAAACTTCTGAAGTATTGATTTCTTTACTAAAAACCGAAATCCATTTGGGAGTAGGAATATCAAATTTATCGAAAAGAATTTTGGAAAGAATTTTATCCATTGTAACTGCACTTGAAAGCATTTTCGAGCCGGTATATTTGATTCCTTTCATATCAAGTAATGCTTGAATAGTGCCATCTTCACCCCATCTGCCGTGTAAACCAATGAAAACTAAATCACAGTAATTGAAAACTTCAAGATTGAATGCTTCAACATAATTTTTTTCTGAAACAATAAAGAAATCTTCTTCAACAAAAAATTTTTCATTCTCATCAGGTTGATTCTTTCCATAAGCGGGATCAATTAAAGTAACATCATATCCAAGGTGAACAAGAGCATCATAAATTGATTTAGATGATCTTTTCGAAATTATTCTTTCTGTTGAACTACCGCCAACGAGTAAAACTATTCTAATTTTTGAATTCATCTTTTTTTATTCCATAGGTTGGTTCTGCAATCGCAATGAGTTTATTGGTTTCTTCCTCAGTTAATTTTCTGGGAATTCCTAAAAGACGAGCAAGAAAAATAGTTTTTGCAGCGTGTTCGATTTTTTCCATTTTGTAATAAGCATCGAAAACAGAGTTTCCAAAAGTTACTGCTCCGTGATTTTGTAAAAGCAAAGCATTTGAGTTTTCAACAAAATCTTTAATTGATTCTGTTATTTCATCAGTGGAGGGAGTGGCATATTTACAAAGCGGAACTTTTCCGATTGTTAAAAAAACCTCAGGGAAATAATGTTCAATTAGTCCTTCTCCTACAAGTGTAAATGCAGTTGAATAAATTGGATGACAATGAACAATCGCTTTTACATCTTTTCTTTTTGAATAAATGAATCTGTGTAGTTTATTTTCTGTAGAAATTTTCCCATTACCGGATATAAGACTACCATCAAAATCAACTTCAAGTATATCAGCAGTGGTTAATTCACCTTTACAAACACCTGAACGAGTAATGTATATTGTATTTCTTTCAGATAAAGAGGAAATGTTTCCATCGTAAGCAGCTACAAATTTATTTTCATAAACTAAATGAGCAACTTTAACTATTTCATCTTTGACTGACATTTTCTTTCCAATTCTTCCATCAGTTTCATATTTACAAAACCATCATAACCAGTAACAAGAGGTTTTCTATTAAAAAGAAATGAATCCTGAACTGACCTGAGTGCAAACAGCATTTTATTTCCACCTTTCCTGAAACTTTTTTTAGCTTCACCATCAATAATAATTGAGAGTTTAGTCCCGATAATTTTTCTGCCCATAAGATTATCAATTTCAATTGAGCCGCGATGACAAATTATTTCTAAACGATTAAAGGCTTTTTTGGTATTATAGGAAACATTAAAGTAACCATATCCGCCATTTTGAAATTTTACAATCGCTGAAGCAAAATCTTCCACTTCACTTTGATAAACGATATTATCAATAAATCCATCAATTTCAGAAATTTCACCGCCAAAGTATCTAAGTAAATTTATCATATGAGTGCCTAAGTCTCTTAAAGCACCACCACCACTTTTTGCTTTAATAAATCTGAAATTACTATCGGGGGGAAAATCTATGTTAAAATTAGCCTGAATGGAAACTATTTTTCCAAGTTTGAGAGTATTGATTAATTCTTTTGCTTTAATAGTCAAAGGATGAAAATTGTGGATATAATTCACAGCAAATAAAACATTATTCTCTTTTGCTACATTGACCATTTCTTCAGCCTGCTGTGAGTTTAATGCCAAAGGTTTTTCACAAAAAATATGTTTGCCGGCTTTTGCTGCTTTGATGGCTTGTTCATAATGATCACTATTTACAGAAGCTATATAGACGACATCAATATCCGACTTTAAGAATTCATCGTAATTATCAAAAAAAAACGGAATTCCAAATTTTGATGAGATTGATTTTGCACGATTCAAATTATGACTGCAAACAGAAACTGCTTTACTTTTTCCCAGATGTTGTAATGATGGAAGAAAAGTGTTTTCTGTAAACCTGCCAAGTCCGACAATGCCCCATTTTAATTTTTTAATATTTATCAGTTTAGTTACCATTTTATAATTTCAATCTTTCCATAAGTTTAACAATTGGCTTCGAATTCTGCATTACATAAAAATGAACTGCTGGTACATTTATGTTTAATAATTCTTCAACTTGTTTTGCAGCCCACTCAACACCGATATCTATAACATGTTCATTTTTAGCTGCGTGAATTTCATCTGATAATTCCTCAGGTATGTTAATATAGAAATTTTTAGGAACAGTGTTGAGTTGAACTTTAGATGTAAGAATTTTTAATCCAGGAATAACAGGAACTGTTATCCCCATTTCCCTTGCTAGTTTAACAAAGTTGATATAATGTTTATTTTCATAAAACATTTGTGTTACAATATATTCAGCACCAGCGTCAATTTTTTCTTTTACAAACTTTACATCCGTCTTTAAATTCGGAGCCTCAAAGTGTTTTTCAGGATAACCACTTACGCCTATACAAAAGTTAGTAGGCTTTGCATCGAGAAGATTATCTTCCAAATATTTACCTTTATTCATATCTATGATCTGCTTTACTAAATCAACAGCGTATTTATTAACACTTCGCCCTTGAGGAATTGGTTTATCATACCCGCTATCATCACCTCTTATTGCAAGTACATTCTGAATTCCAAGATAATTTAATTCAATAAGAAAATCTTCTGTCTCTTCCCTGGTAAATCCTTTAGTCAGCACGTGGGGGACTGCATCAACATTATACTTATTCTGAATCAATGCACAAATACCTAAAGTGCCTGGTCTTTTTCTTTTAACTATTTTTTTAATTCCATTGGGACCTTCATCATAACTTACTTCTGCTGCGTGACTGGTAATATCAATAAACGGAGGATTATATTTTACTAAATCATCAAGCAGAGCCAGAATACTTCCAATATCGCCACCTCTTTTTGGCGGAATTATTTCAAAACTGATTAGTGGTTTTTTAGCTTTTTCAAGATGTTCTATAACTTTCATATAACCTTGTTATTATTGACGGGCAAAGTTAATATAAAGAATGATAATCTTCATCAATACATTTTTTTCTTAATTGTTAACTTCTTTTTGTCTGAAGAAATAAATGAACTCTCCGAAATATTTATTTTGTAATATTTACCTTTTAGCCAGAAATCTGACATATCACTATAATGTTCGCTGAATATATTTCCTGACTGACCTGTTGTTAAAACTATATTTAATTCGTCAGGAGTTCCAAAATCATAAATAAATCTCATTGAAGGACCCAAAACATTGTCAAACTGATTATTAAAAAAATCTGAGCGAAAATTAGGTTTTTTTGCAAAAGAGTACTCTGTATTAAATATAGTAGTACCATCTCCACCTACCTCAAAAGGACCAATGTTAATTAATTTATCAACCGGATTGAATGCACCGGATAACGGATGTTTAAACATTACTTTGTGAATTCTTCCCCATTGCCAGAGTTTGATATCTTTTCCATAATTAGTTTCAAGATATGTTAAAGCATCTGCAAGTGATTTTCTGATTATAGAATTTTTATCATAAGTTTTTTCTGATTTCACATCATCAAACCAAGCAGATTCGGATTTTAAGATTTTCAATAAACTTCTGTAAGGAACGCTCGCAATAAAAAGAAACTGATTGTACAAATCTTCATCCATCTCATCATAATAAATATTCTTCAATAATTTATTCATAAAAACCTGATAAATAGATGCAGTCTGAGAATAAGCATCCATTTTATAATCCCAGTTTTCAAACAATTCCAGAGCTTGCTTCAGATTTTTATCTTTAATTTTTACCTCATTAAAGGCTGCTATTATTTGAGGCACAATTTGTTCAGCATACTTTGAAGTCTGATCAAACTGATATTGTTTGAAGTTATCAACTGAGTGTTTTTCTTTTTGATTTAATAGTTCATTTATCCTGTCAAACCGGGAAGATGGTTCCCAAAGATGAGTGATGTAGTAATTTAATTTATCAAAATGATTGCAATTAGCTGTTGCTAAAAATCCATTAGCTGGATTTAAAGAAGTTATCATTTCATTTTTTGAAACAAATCCAAGCCAATCGTTAGATGATTTAGTGCCGTCAGATATAATTGATGAAGAATTGCTGCTTCTGATTGGAATTTTAGCACCAGTTATATAACCAATATTTCCATCTTTATCAGCGTACAAAAAGTTTTGTCCGGGTACAGAGAAATCCGAAACTGCTTCTTTGAATTCCTGAAAGTTTTTTGCTTTGTTAATTTTATAAAATGCGAACATTTCATCACTAAACTCCAGACCAAGCCAACGCATACTTATTGCCGGAAAGTTTTTTTTATCTTCATTATAAAAGAAAGTCATTTGGTGAACATCAGAAATAACAGGACCTCTGTGAGTAGATGCAATCTGAATAATTTTAGATTGAAAATTTTTTATCTTAATTGTGTCTTTAATTACTTTAAGTGGCTGCCATTTATTATCCAGATAATAATTCTTTTTTGATGAATCAATTTTTTCAAGATAAAAATCTGTTTCATCGTTCATAAGATTTGTCAGTGCCCACGCAATATTTTTATTCGTTCCTAGTACTACTCCCGGAACTCCAGGTAAGGTAACACCTGCTATAGTCTCACTTCCATTAATAATTACAGCTAAATACCATTTCGATGGAACACTGTAAGGGAGATGAGGATCGTTTGCAATTATTGGTTTTCCGGACAAAGATTTCTTCCCATCGACCACCCAATTATTTGAGCCAATCTGTGAACCTTCCAATCCAAAGAATTCTTTGAATTCAAAATTTGATTGCAAAAAATTCTGAGCTAATTCTGAAATAATATTGGAGCTCTTGGGAATGTTATTCAGGTCCTTTAAAGAAACATCGGGAAGAATCTCTTCTGCTTTGTCTGTTCCCAATTTATCAATTAAATCAGCATAGACGAAATCAGCCCACCAATTGATATTCAACTCCCAAGCCATCATACGAATTATAAGCAAGCTATGAATATCAGTCCAGGGTTCAGGATAGTACCCAAGCAAATCAAATTCGATTTGTAATTTCGACTTATTATTTTCAATATAATTGTTTACTCCTTCAGAATAAGATTTTAGCAAACTTAAAGTTGTTTTATCATATTTATTGAGATTTGATTTGATGGTTCTGTAAATTCCAATCGTTCTGAATAATTCATCAAATTTTATAGTTCTTTTACCAAAAATTTCACTTAACCGACCTTCACCTGCTCTGCGATATAAATCCATCGAAAACAATCTGTCCCGGGCGTGAAGATATCCGAGTGCAAAAGCAACATCATTATCATTATTTGCAGTGATATATTGAATGCCAACACTGTCAGTGTAAATTAAAATGTTATCTTTAATTTTTTCCGATTCTATTACTCCTTCATAATTAGGCAAAGATTTTTTCAGCATTCCAAAGAAAATTATTACAGCAAAAATTGACACAATTATCAAAGTTGAAAGTATTCCAATTATTATTCTTAACCAGTTAGGCATTGTAATTTTTTATTGTGTTGAAAAAAGAGAAATTATTGCATTCAAAAATATTGATAATATAATTATGGTGAGATGTAATGAACAGGAGTTCATTCAATAGAATTATTATTTTACTGAGGATGGCACTCCATCTCGGTTTGATTGATTGTTTGTGCGGAAATTTTTGGTGAAATGTATGGAATTCCTAATGCTAATCCTCTTAAGATAAATAGAATTGCGAGCACTACTGCAAGTGCAGGGATTGCTTGATTTATTTTTTTTCTTATATTCAAATTTATGAACTTACCAAATATTGTTGCAGCAAACATTGCTGGAAAAGTTCCTAATCCGAAAAGTATCATAAATAACATTCCGGAAATTGCATCTCCCGAAGAAATTGCTCCAGCAATTGCAACATAAACTAATCCACAAGGTAATAATCCATTCAATAAGCCAATTAAAAACATAGCTGGAATTGTGCCTTGTTTGAAAAGTTCTGAAATTCCGGATTTAATTGGAGCAGAAATTTTCCTGACTACTTTATGCTGATATAATTTTGATTTGTATTTCATAGGAGTTACTACTATCAAGATAATAACAACACCAACAATTATAGTTACGGCTTGCTGAAATCCAGCGATTATAAGTCTTGAACCCAGCAACCCAAAAACTGCTCCGATAAAAGAATAGGTAGTTAATCTTCCAAGATTGTAAATAATTCTACCTAGTATAAAATAAGAAACTCCTGAGTTAGGATAAGGAAGAGCCACAGCAATTGGTCCACACATTCCGATACAATGTGCAGAGCCAAAAAAACCGAGAGCTAAAGCAGAAATAATTTCCGGAGTTATCATTAAAGATTGATTACACTTTCTTTATAATAATTTTTGTCTTTGTAGCTCCAATTTAATTTAATTCTCCAAAAACCTTTTTTCAGTGATGAAACAGGAATGATTTGTTTCTGGTTACTTAAATTAATAGGAATTTTAATATCAAGTTCTGAATCAGATGGACGATAAAATAAAATTTCTCCGCTTACCTGATTGCTCTGAATACTTTCCGGAAAATCAATTAAGACAAATTGACCATCAGACTGAATTGATATCTGATCAGAATATTGATTTGTCCTTTCTTCAGAATCAATTTGCTTCTGATATTCTAATCCTTTTTTATAATAGTCTTCTGTTACTAAATCTACTTTCTGGTTCATCAAGTAAACAGTTGTAGCTAAAGTAAAGACCACAAAGATTATTATTGCAATTACAATTCCTGTCCCCCAACTAATTTTTTTCATTTATTTATCTCCACCGGACCTAAAAAAGTTGTAGTAATAGATTTTATTAATTTATCTCCGTCAAAAAAATCAAGATGAACAGGAGTATTCATTTTCTTAATCTGATCTTTATTCACTGAAACCATAAATTTCATTTCTTTAATTTCTTGCGGAGCAAACTTAAGATTACCGCCAATAAGTTTAATTTCTCCATCAAGATTTTTCAATATCATTTTAACATTCGCCGGATCAAATGTTTTATTAACAATATTCAAGTCATACAGGTTACTGATTTTACCATCTGGCTGTTCCTGAAAAAGAGTTCCTCTTGTTCTCAGAACTGTAATAACATAATCAGAACGATTTACCAAAAGTATAGTAAGAATAGTTAATAGAATTATTAAAATAACACTATATAAAGTCATTCTTGGAGTAAATTTGAATTTAGCTTTATTCTCTATGTTTTTTAATGATGCATATCTAACCAATCCTCTCGGGCGATTTACTTTATCCATTATACTATCACAAGCATCTATACAAGCAGTACAATTTATACACTCAAGTTGAATTCCGTTTCTTATGTCAATTCCTGTTGGACAGACATCCACACAGAGATGACAATCAATACAATCTCCACGATTTGAGAAATCTTCTGATTTCTTAAGTTTACCACGAGGTTCTCCGCGCTTATAATCATAGGCAATAACTATGGAATCCTGATCTAATAAGACTCCCTGTAATCTACCGTAAGGACAAACTATAGTACAAACCTGTTCACGGAAATAAGAAAAGATGAAATAAAAAACTCCCGAAAAAACTGTAATTGCAAATAATCCCCCTAAATGCTGAGAGGGCGGATCGGTAATAATATCAATAAGATTATCCATACTTATTATGTATGAGAGAAAGATATTCGATATGAAAAAAGCTATTCCAAAAAATATTATTTGCTTCAATCCTTTCTTGAGAAATTTTTTCCCGGTCCAGGGAGCTGCTTTCAGTTTAATTTGTTCACGTGCATCACCTTCAATCCAGTATTCAATTTTTCTGAAAACCATTTCCATAAAAACTGTTTGGGGACAAGCCCAACCACAGAATATTCTTCCAAAAATTACAGTGAACAGAATTATAAAAACTACAAGAGTTATCATAGCCAATGCGAAAAGTATAAAATCGTGCGGACCAAACGGAATGCTAAACAAAATGAAGCTGCGGTTTGGAAAGTCAAGCAACATAAATGGATGACCATTAACTTTGATAAAAGGAGCGATTATAAGAAATGCTAATAGAATTGCACTAACAATTATTCTTGCATTATGAAATCTGCCCGAAGGTTTCTTTGGAAAAATCCATTTCCTTTTACCTTCTTTTGTGACAGTTGCGAGATGGTTCCTAAATTCCTGATGTTCTTCGTTTATTTGATCAGTATCCATATCGATAATATCAGTTGTTGATTTTATTTAATTTATTCTTCTTTCCAAATTGTGCCTTCAGGAGCTTTTGGATTTGCAGGAGTAGTTCCGTGCAACGATAATACATAACTTGAAACTTCCTGCATTTGTTTAGGATTAAGTTGATTTTGCCAGGCAATCATACCTTTATTAACAACTCCGTATTTAACTACTTTAAATACATTTTTTATCCCGCCGCCGTGAATCCAATAATCATCAGTAAGATTTGGACCTACAAGCCCACCACCATCAGCAGCGTGGCAGGCAGCGCAATTAGTAATAAAAATCTGTTTGCCCGATTCTAATAAAGCTGGTTCTGTCAACAAAGTAACTGTTTCTTCATTGATCATAGCTCCACTTCTCATCAACTCAGCTCTTTGAATTTCTGCGATTCGGACTTCCTGAGCATATTCTGCTTCCTGTAAATCTCCGGTTCCTAAAACGTGGTAATGAAGCATATACCATATAGAAAATAAAATCGTAGCATAAAACAATCCGCTGAACCAAGGTGGAATTCTGTTGTCAAGTTCTTTGATTCCATCATAATTATGATCGGCAAGCAGAACTTCCTGTTCTTTTTCAATCGGAGTAGATTTAGTTAAATAATATTTAAATTTAGCCCAGAAAACTGAAGGTTGCTTTTCTTTGACAACCTTTATTTTACTCTCGAAATAAACCAACGAAAGAAATCCGATTATAATAACAAAAATCAGGAACAATGCGACTTTGTCATAATAATTTTCGGGATAATCTGCTTCACCTGCAGCCATTAAAATTTGACTGAACAATAAAAAAGCTGTTATTACTTTTATTGTAAATAAACTAATTATTCTTTTCATTTACTTCACCTGAAATTAAATTTTGATTATTATCATTGTTTAATGGTAATTGTTTCATTTTATTGATTTGAGATTTATCCATTTTCAGCAACCATATTCCCATACCAATGAAAAACAGAAAGAAAATCACCAATGAAATTATTGGATAAATCTCAACTCCTTCAATTGATTGTAATATTTCCTTTATCATTTTATTTACTTACAGTTTCTTTATTAGCTTTGATATCTGTTCCAAGCCTTTGCAAATATGCTATCAGGGCAATTATTTCTTTTTGTGGCTCTGCCGGAATGCCATTCTTTTGTAAATCTAACGCAATCTGATCAGCTTGTTTTACTAACTCAGCATTTGCAACTTTTTCAAAACCATCCGGATATGGAACACCGATTTTTCTTAATGCATTAATTTTAGCTTCTGTGGTAGTTGTATTTAAATCATTTACTAACAACCACGGATAAGGTGGCATTGTTGAACCAGGAGAGATTTGTCTTGGATTTTCCATATGCAAATAATGCCAGGAATTAGGATACTTACCGCCAACTCTATGAAGATCGGGACCTGATCTCTTTGAACCCCAAAGGAAAGGATGATCATAAACATATTCACCGGCTTTTGAATATTCTCCATATCTTTCTGTTTCCGATCTGAAAGGTCTAACAAGTTGAGAATGACAACTGTTACAAGCTTCTCTGATATAAATATCACGACCCTGTAATTCCAAAGGAGTATATGGTTTGACAGAAGCTATAGTCGGAATATTTGATTTAATTAAAAATGTAGGAACAAATTCAACAATACCGCCAATAAGAATTACAACTAAAGCCAGAATTGTAAAATAAATTGGTTTTCCTTCAAGCCATCTGTGCCTTGTTCCTTTTTTAAATGGATCCCTAAAGTTATGAAGTGGTGGTGCTTCAGATACTTCTTCATTAATAAAGGAACCTTGCTTCATTGTTTTTATCAGATTATATAACATCAAAATAAATCCAATGATATAAAGTGATCCGCCAAAAGCACGAATTATATACATTGGTACAATCTGTAAAACAGTTTCTAAAAAGTTAGGATATTGAAGAATACCAAATTCATTAAACTGCTTCCACATCAATGCCTGAGTAATTCCTGAAAACCACATTGGTAGAGCGTAAAAGACTATGCCAAGAAATCCAATCCAGAAATGGACATTTGCCATCTTTTTAGAATATAAATCTGTCTTCCAAAGTTTTGGAACTAACCAGTAAAGAATACCAAAAGTTAAAAAGCCATTCCAACCTAAAGCACCAACGTGAACGTGGGCAATAATCCAATCTGTAAAGTGAGCGATTGCATTCACATTTTTAAGCGATAAAGTTGGTCCTTCGAAAGTAGCCATTCCATAAGCAGTAACTGCCACAACCATAAATTTAAGTACCGGATCCTGTCTAACTCTATCCCAGGCACCTCTCAAAGTAAGAAGACCATTGACCATTCCACCCCAGGAAGGGGCAATTAACATTACTGAAAAAACAGTTCCCAATGATTGAGCCCAATCAGGTAAAGCCGAATACAGCAGATGATGTGGACCAGCCCAGATGTAGAGAAAAATCAAGGTCCAGAAATGAAGAATTGATAATCTATAAGAATAAACCGGACGATTTGCAGCTTTTGGAAGATAGTAATACATCAATCCGAGGTAAGGAGTAGTCAGGAAAAATGCAACGGCATTATGACCATACCACCATTGAACAAGAGCATCCTGCACACCAGCGTAAAGGGAATAACTTTTCAAGAAAGTAACAGGAATTTCAAAAGAATTGACTATATGGAGAACAGCTACTGTAACCCAGGTAGCAATGTAAAACCAAATTGCAACATAAATATGACTTTCTCTTCTTTTAATAATTGTACCAATCATATTTATACCAAAAGCAACCCAAACTAATGTAATAGCAATATCAATTGGCCATTCCAATTCAGCATATTCTTTGGATGTTGTAATTCCAAGAGGTAATGTAATTGCTGCAGCAACAATTATCAGCTGCCATCCCCAGAAATGAATATTGCTTAGCATTTTACTGAACATCGGGGTTTTCAGTAATCTTGGAAGTGAATGATATACTCCCATAAATATCGCATTACCAACAAATGCAAAAATCACCGCATTAGTGTGCAGAGGACGAATACGTCCAAAAGTTAAAAACGGAATTGAAAAATTTAGTTCCGGAATAAATAGTTGAAGTGCAATCAGCAATCCGACTATCATTCCCACCATGCCCCACAGAAGAGTTGCAAAGGCAAAGTTCCGCACAATTCTGTTATCATAACTGAATCGCTCTAGCTCCATTGATTACTCCTTACTTTTATTAGAATTATTATTATTTGAATTTTGATTTTCGTTTTTATTCTGTTCTTCAAATAAGATTCTTATTGAAGGTGTTACAATATCCTGATATTGACCGGATTTTACATTCCAGATAAATGCAAATAAAAAACCAATTGCCACCAACAAACTTACTATAATAAGAATAATAATAACTTCTATGATAAACCTCTTCTTTTTCCAAATAAATTTGTCATTACAGTAGCGAAAGTAACTACTGAGATTGAACTTAATGGCATCAGAATAGCAGCAATAACAGGCGACAGCAAACCTTGCACAGCAACAGATGTACCTATCAGATTATAAATCAACGATATTAAAAAACTCATCTTTATTACTCTGACACTATTTCTTGAATATTTAATAAACTCTGGCAGTTTATATAATTCATCACCTTTTAGTATAGCATCACAAGCTGGTGAGAAACTACTAATATCATCTGTAACTGCAACTCCGACATTACTTTGACTTAATGCACCTGCATCATTTAATCCATCGCCAAGCATCAAAACTTTTTTACCTTCTTCCTGAAGCTTTTTGATGAATTGTAATTTACTCTCTGGTGACTTGTTAAAATGTAAATCTGAATTTTTACCGAAGAACTTTTCCAAATTTATTCTTTCCCCTTCATTATCTCCTGATAATAATGATAAAGAAAAATCAGGATTCAATGAATTTATTACTTCATCAATTTTCTCACGATATGAATTAGAAAAGATAAATTTGCCGACATAGAAATCATCAATTGAAATATAAATTTTAGTTTGGAGATTTTCTTCTTTTTCTTTTGTTAATCCAACAAAATCGCCTGAGCCAATCTTGATTGTATGACCGTAAACAATTCCGGAAATTCCTTTACCTAAGTTTTCTTCAAAACCAGTTACCGGAAGAATATTTTTATCTTCAATTGAATCAAAAATTTTTTTACTTAGCGGATGAGTGGAATTTCTTGTTAATGATTTTATAATTTGCTTTTCAAGCTCTGTTAATACTTTTCCGTGATAAATTATATCAGCTGAGCCAGTCTGAGTAATTGTTCCCGTTTTATCAAATACAATATGATTAATTTTAGCAATCTCCTCTATTACATAGGAATTTTTCAGATACAATTTATTTCTGCCCAAAATTCTCATTGCGTTACCTAAAGTAAATGGAGTAGAAAGTGCTAAAGCACAAGGACAAGCAACAATCAGTACTGATGTAAAAACGTGAACTGCAGTAGTCAAATCAACTGTTAGCCAATAAGCAGAAGATAAGAAAGCAATAAAAAGCACTACTATTGTAAAATACTTACTTGTTGTATTTGAAAATCTGGTAAAGAAGCTTTCGCCGATTTTATTAAAAGCATCATTATTCCACAACTTGGTCAGATAACTTTGAGATAATTCTTTGACAACTTCCAACTCAATTGCTCCTCCAAGTTGCCTTCCACCTGCATAGATAAATTCACCGCTTACTTTTGGAATTGGATGAGATTCTCCTGTAACAAAACTATAATCAATAATACCATCGCCATTAATCAGAATTGAATCAGCCGGAATAATTTCATTTTTCCTGATAATTATTCTGTTTCCAATGCGAAGATTTGAAACCGGAATTGTTTTTTCGATTTCGTTTTGTTTGATTGATACAGATAAAGGGAAATAAGACTTGTAGTCTCTTTCAAAATTTAAAGCTTCATAGGTTTTCTCCTGAAGAATTTTGCCTATTAAAAGAAAAAATACTAATCCGGCAAAAGAATCAAAGTAACCCGGTCCAACCTGAAAAATAACTTCATAACAACTTCTTAAAAACAGGACAAGAATTCCAAGTGCCAACGGAATGTCAATATTAATAATTTTTTTTCGTAGCCCTTTATATGCTGAAATGAAATATCCCGAAGCTGAATAGAAAAATACAGGAATAGAGAGGAACAAATTGAGATAAGAGAAAAAATCTTTTAACAATTTATCCTGAACGTCAATGGAAAAATACTCGGGAAAGCTAAAAAGCATAATATTTCCGAAACAAAAACCAGCAACTCCAATTTGATAATAAAGTTTTCTATTAGGATTTACTGTTTTTTTATCTGCCTGAGAATCAAGTGAAATCTGTGGCTCATATCCAATTGATGTAAGCAACATTACTACTTCTTTTAAAGATACTTTTTCCCAAAGAAATTTTACTGTAAGCTCTTTTCTTACAAAATTTACTTTAGAATCAACAATGGACGGATTTAATTTGAATAAATTTTCAAGTAACCAGATACAACTGCTGCAATGCATTTGAGGGATAAAAAAAGTAACAATGAAAAACTTATCATCCCGATATTCTACAAGTTTGTTGATTACATCCTGTTCATTCAAATAATCGAATTTTTGTTCGTAAACAGCCGAAGGTGAAATGC
The DNA here is from genome assembly GCA_937942875.1 of uncultured Ignavibacterium sp. Classification (GTDB taxonomy): domain Bacteria; phylum Bacteroidota; class Ignavibacteria; order Ignavibacteriales; family Ignavibacteriaceae; genus Ignavibacterium. Next base: position 39,364 of record CALEBT010000055.1, read on the forward strand.
CCGGACTTTCCTGAAAAGTGTAGTAATTACAAAGCTGCTTCTGATTGAGTATTTCATATACAGTTTTGCACCCATTGCAACAGAAATTTTTATCGTCTATTGAAATAGAATCATCGGGACAATATTGTCCACAATGATAACAAACTAACTGTATTTCGGTTTTACTCATATCTAAATTTATTCGCTCAAAAGAAGAATAATTAGAAATTCTATATTTATGCCAGTTTTTTTACTTAATATTTGGCAACAAATTTTAATTTTTTAAATATCTCTTCTAAAAACTAAGAAATTTTGTTTTAAGATTCTTTTATCTGAAAAAGAAAATGTATGATATTGATAAAATCACACCAATAATTTCATTTATTGTTTATTTTTACTGGCAAAATTTGGAAATAACTTGTTTTTATTAAAACCTTACATTTTCAATAATTTTCCTGAAATTACCTGTTGTTTCACCACTAAGATTGGGCTGGAAAGAAAATCGCCTTACTTCTTTAATATCTCTTTTGCAGTGGGCGATGATGAAAAAATTGTCAGGGAAAATCGTTCAGCACTATTCTCTTCCTTAAAATTAGAGAAATTAACGGTACATTTCCAGAAACAGATTCACTCTGATATTGTAAGAATTGTTAAATCTGATTCCATTTCCGAAGAAAGTGATGCAATGATTTGTTCAGATACAAAAAATGCCTTGGCAATAATTGCAGCTGACTGCACATCAATTTTTGTATATGATTTTAAGAATAAAATTATTGCTGCAGTTCATTCCGGATGGCGTGGAACTCAAAAAAGGATTTTAGAAAAAACGTTGAAAATTCTATCGGACCAATTTAATTCAATAAATAAAGATTTATATGTTTATTTGGGTCCATCAATTTCACAAGAAAATTATCAGGTTGGAGAAGAAGTTGCAGAATTGTTCGAAAAAAAATACTTAGCTGATATTGAAGGGAAAATTTATCTTGATGTTGCAGGAGCAAATTATGATATGTTATTAGATTTTGGAATACCTGAAAATCAGATTCAAAAATCTTCTATTTGCACTTACGAAATGAAAGAGATAATGCATTCTTACAGAAGAGATGGTGAAAAATCAGGCAGATCATTAGGAGTTATAGCTTTAAGATGAAAGAAACGCCTGCATATAAAATAATTATTATTTACGCCATATTATGTTTTGTTTGGGGTTCGACCTGGCTGGCGATCAAGATAAGTCTCGAATCTTTCCCCCCATTTTTATCTGCAGGACTAAGATTTTTTGTAGCCTCATTTACTATTTATACTTTAATGCGAATAAGAGGCACAGAATTACAGACCGATAAAGATTCCATCCGATTATATCTTATGATGGGATTTTTTTCTTTCGTTATCCCTTTCGGTTTGGTTTATTGGGCAGAGCAATTCGTTGACTCAGGATTAGCATCTGTTCTTTTTGGAGTATATCCGTTTTTTGTAGCTATTTTCTCATATTTTATGATTCCTAATGAAAAAATTGGAATTATAAGAATAGCAGGTATGATCCTTGGCTTCTCAGGAATTGCCATAATATTTCAGGATTCCTTTTCATTTAATTTATCCGGATACATACTTGGAATGTTTGCAATAGTTTTAAGTGCTATTATGCAAGCTTTTATGGCTGTTACTATCAAAAAACACGGCAAATATTTAAATCCCTTAACTATGAATTTAGTGCCTATGCTTATCGCAGGTATTGTTATGCTTTCTGTAGGATTGCTGTTTGAGGATTTTGGGAAAATCAATATAACTGAAAAAGGCGTTATCGCGGTTTTATACCTTGCTGTTATTGGGAGTGTTGTTACTTTTACTTCATTTTACTGGTTATTGAAAAAAGTCAGTGTGATTATTATGTCTTTAATTGCATTTATAACTCCAATTGTTGCTATTCTTTTAGGATGGATTATTTATGGAGAAATTCTTAGTGAAAAACATATGGTAGGGACGACATTGGTCCTGATTGGAGTTCTTATTGCTAATCTCCCATCAAATTCTTCAGAAAAAATAAAAAAAATGGCTGACAGATTATTCTCTGACAGCCATTTATAAAGTTTGTTAAGTTTTAAAAACCGAATTTGTAAGCAACACCAATATTAATTGCTGCAGTAGAGCTTGCGTAATTTTGATATTTAGCAGAAATATCCAAGGAATTTTTGCCCATTGGTAAAACATATCCGGCACCGAAACCAAAGCCGAATTCTGAAGTACTAGATGATGTACTTGAGCCGGGGATAGTCACACCCATAAATGTTCTTGCTGGAACATCTACTTTCAATGAAAGCAAATTTATTCCAGTTTCTGCTAAACCGTAAAAATTACCAAAGTAATATTTTGCTCCAGCTTGAATAGGAATGATAGAATAAGAAATTTTTCGAGTTCCTGCTAAATCTTTTTCTCCGAACATTAAATAAGTTGCGGAAACAGTACCAGAAATATTGGGAGAAAGCATATACTCAAACTGAGCACCGCCTCCAAATCCCATTCCAGGTTCATTACCAAAGGTACCACCCATTGGGAGAGCTAAATTAGCACCTACTCCAAGAGCCATTTTGCTTTGTGCGTTTACAAAAGTAAATGCAAAAAGAACTACAAATAGAACTGAAACAAGTTTTTTCATATTAGTTATCCTTTATTTGTTAATAAATTAGTTAATTTTGGTCGAGCGAAGATAAATAAATTTTTTA
>CALEBT010000056.1 GCA_937942875.1 uncultured Ignavibacterium sp.
AAATCTCAAATCATTCAGTGCTTTATCTTTTTTCTTATCACTTATCGAATCGCCGAGTACATCAAGTCTGAATCTTGCTTTACAAACTTTACAATCAATCATTGGATCAGTAAAATTCTCAACATGACCGGAAGCTTCCCATACTCTTGGATGCATAAGAATAGCAGCATCAATACCTTCAACATCTTCACGGTAAGTCATAGACTTCCACCATTCTTCTTTGATGTTTCTGAGAAGCTCTACTCCAAGCGGACCATAATCCCAGCAGCCATTCAATCCGCCATAAATTTCACTTGACTGAAATACAAAACCTCTGCGTTTGGCCAGAGAGACAATATTAGCAACGGCATCCGCCGGTTTATTTTTTTTATCGCTCACAACAACTCCATTTTTTTAAGTGCGAATATAATTATGTTGGATTGAAGATAGAGAGTTTAATGTAAGAATCAGATGATATTTAATTATATAAAATTAAAATTTAAGCTAACTTAAAGTCAAATTGTATTTAGCCATTTAGTTATTCCAAAATATTCTAAAAATAATTTGGTGACTTTGTGCTTTGGTGGCAAATATTTTTTTGCCACCAATTCACTAAGAAACTATGTAACTTAATTGTTAATTATTCGCTCTTTATCTTAAAAGAGTCATTTTCTTAACTTCGAAATAATCGCCTGCTTTAATAGTATAGAAATAAACTCCACTTGATAATCCTTTACCCTCAAATCTAACTGAATGATATCCTGCAGGTTTTTCTTCTTCTACCAAAGTAGCAACCTCATTTCCTATAACATCATAAACCTTCAATGTAACTTTACTATTAAACATTAAATTATAACTTATAATGGTAGAAGGATTAAATGGATTGGGGTAGTTTTGCTCTAAACTAAAATCCTCTGGAAATTGGGAAGCATTATCAGAAAAGTCTAATATTATACCAGATTCAGGTGCTGGTAATTTGACTGTAGAATATATTCTAAATTCGCCTGGTTCTAAAGAGATTGGCATTCCAGTATTTGTAACAAAAATACTATCTCGTGTAAAGTAGTTGTACCACCAACCAGTTTTACTAAAATTAGCATTAGGATTTAACTGAGCAACATAAAAGTTTCCAATTATTGCGACATCCATACTGGAGTGCATTAAATTTATTTTTTTAACATATCCGCCAACATCAATTGTGTAATTCGTAGTTGAGAAAACAGGATAATTCTTTTTTAGGTTAATCAATTCTTTGAATATTTTATAAACATTACGTCTATCTGTTTCATTATAATAATTCCACCTTACTGGTTTTTCTCCAACTTTTCCATTAAACTCTATACTGACATCGTAACCTAATTCTCCAAATTGCCAGAATAGTTTTGGGCCTGGAATAGTAAATAAAAAAGCTGAAGCAAGTTGAATTCTGTGTAATGCGGTTCTTAAGTTTCTGATGTTATATGTACCCAAAGAATTTCCAAATTGAAGATTTTTATACATCAATCTTTCTTCATCGTGACTTTCCATATAAGTTATCAGATGCGGATACTGCCAACCTCTGGCTTTATACGAACCCCACGATAAATCGGATGAATATCCCATTGTGGCTTCATTATATTGATAATTCAGATTTCCCCATAATAACATTCCGGCATTCGATAAAACTATCTCTTCATTGTTCGCAGCAAAGTGTTCAAGTATGACATAAGCAGTTGGATCAACCTGCCATATTTTGTTTGCCATTCTGGTTAAAAGGTTTATTCTCGATTGATCATATTGACTCCATTGATTTACATCGTTTGTAAAGTTTTGTGTAAATCCTTTGGATAAATCAAATCTGAACCCATCGAATTTAAATTCTTTTAACCAATACTCATTTACTCTGTCAACAAAATATTTTGTTGCATTACTTTCATGGTTAAAATCATTAAATACATTAAAAGGATGACGAGCTGTTGGATTTAAATAAGGATTATTCGTCGCTGGTCTATTGTTTTGCTCATCCCACCACAGCATAGCAAGGGGAGAATGATTGTCAGCGTGATTCAGAACCATATCGAGTATTACTGCAATTCCGTTTTGATGACATTTATCAATAAATTCTTTTAGCTTGTTTGCTGTTCCATAAGCTTTATCGACTGCTGTATGATAAATCGGATTATAACCCCAACTTGAATTTCCTGAAAATTCCATAATTGGCATTAATTCTATTGCGTTGACCCCTAAATTTTTAAGATAAGAAAGAGTATCAATTAAAAATTGAAAAGATTTTTGAGTTGAAAAATCTCTGACAAGAATTTCATAAATCACTAAATTTTCTTTCGGCGGTTTTTGGAAATTGGTTACTTGCCATTGGTACGGTGCTTGTGCTGTTTGAAGAACACTAACAATGCCACCTGTTTTACCGGAAGGATATTGCTTAAGATTCGGATAAATTTGAGGTGAAATATATGAATCATTCCACGGATCAAGAACTTTTTCTGAATAAGGGTCTCCTGTTCTTATTTTACCATCAACATAATACTGAAAAGCATATTCAACTGTTGGACTAAGTCCAGAAAGTTCAATCCACCAGATAACACTATCAGCATTTACATAATGTCTCTTCAGGAAATAATTGGTCTGAACTTTCCAATCATTAAAATCCCCTATCAGACATATAAAATCTTTGTATGGTGCAAACAAAGCCAAAACTGCTGAAACAGGACTGGTATAATTTATACCATGCTTAATATTTGCGGGTAGTGCTTGATTTACAGGCTGTGGATTACAAAACATCATAAACGTAGTTGAATCAGAAGAACCGTTTACACCATTTGCAACAACTTTAACTGTATTTGGCCCCAAAGGATAATTTGAATGTACAAAGTTGAAAAGAAGTCGTGATGAATCACTCTGAGCAACTTGATTACCATTTAAATAAAGTTTTATTGACTGAATTTGAGTTTGTAAAACAATTGCTTTGATATCAATTTGAACAGTTTGTCCGAACTTAACAAATGCCGGAGATCTTTGTGGGTCTCCATAGGTTACTTCAACTTGCGGGTTTTGAACAACTAAATTAACCCCTGGTTGATATACTCTGACGAAAATATCTGGTCTTGTTTGTTTTGTAGCATCTGCACTTCGGAATACAAAATTAAGAGTAAGAATTTTCTCTGATGGATTAGTAATTCCATAGAATTGTCTCGGTCTTCCTATTGTTAGTTTATAATAATTTGTTCCCAAGCGTGTTAAAGCAGGTTGGTTTTGATTATTACCCCATTGCCCGATTACATAACGCCAGTTTCCAAGATTAGTATTCACTCCAGTGTGTGCATAAACTGTACCTGTGTAGTTTAATAATTCTTCTGCTCCCGGTTTGGTTGCGTCGAAGAATATAATTATACTATCAGTTTCAGTCGGATATTGTGGCTGAGTTACAACTATCTGTGCATTGCTATTAACAATAACAAAAGCAACAATCAAAAATTTAAGAAGAATTTTCATCTCGTCCTCTTTATTTTTTATTTCCAAATGTTTGAATTACAATTTCTCTGTTTCTAGACCTGTTATCAAAGTCAATAAAAATAATTTGCTGCCAGGTCCCAAGTAATAATTTTCCGTCTTTAAATGGGATACTTAGTGAGGGTTTTTGTAAAGATGCTCGTAAATGTGAATGTCCATTTCCATCCTGCCAGGTTTGATCGTGATGATAAGTTTGATTTTCGGGGATCAACTTATTAAAAAGCTGGGGATAATCTTTAAGCAAACCGGGTTCATATTCAATTGTAGTCAAAGCAGCAGTTGAACCAACAACAAAAATCAGTACATTACCCTCAGAAAAATTACGATTGGAAATAATTTCCTGAACCTGGCTTGTGATATCAATAATATCACAATTGCCTTTGCTTTTCAGTTTTAAAGAATGTGTTTCTATGGTCAGATTCATTTTAAGTCTTAAATTCTGTTTAAAATTTAGATAATATGTTAAGAAATTACAAGACAAATCAAATTTTATTCATTTTTTCGATTCTTAATCTTTATCTCCCTCTTACTCTACCTTGTTAATTCATCTCTGCAAAGGTAATTTTGCAAGCATTTTTAACTAAAATAAAAAAGGAATATTATGAATTCTCAGTATTATATCGAATTAGAAAATAAATACGGTGCACACAATTATCACCCTCTGGAAGTTGTTATTGCAGAAGGTAAAGGTGTCTGGGTTTGGGATGTTGAAGGTAAAAAATATCTCGACTTTTTATCAGCTTATTCTGCTGTTAATCAAGGGCATTGTCATCCAAAGATTCTGAATGCACTAATTGAGCAAGCTAAAAAACTTACTTTAACATCAAGAGCATTTTACAATAATGCACTTGGTGAATATGAAAAATTTATAACTGAATTACTTGGTTATGATAAAGTTCTGCCAATGAACACAGGTGTAGAAGGTGGTGAAACTGCTGTAAAATTAGCCAGAAGATGGGCTTATGATGTAAAGGGAATTCCCAAATATGAAGCAAAAATTATAGTTGCAAATGAAAATTTCCACGGAAGAACTATGATGGCTGTTTCTGCTTCGACTGATCCTGATTCTTATGAAGGTTATGGACCTTATCTTCCTGGATTCATTAAAATTCCTTTTAATGATATTGCTGCATTAGAAAAAGCACTTGAAGATCCGAACGTTGCTGCCTTTATGGTTGAACCAATTCAGGGCGAAGCAGGTGTATTCGTTCCTGATGATGGATATTTGAAAAAAGCGCAGGAACTTTGTAAAGCTAAAAATGTTCTTCTTATCTGTGATGAAGTCCAGACAGGATTGGCAAGAACCGGAAAAATGTTAGCTTCAGATTATGAAGATGTAAAACCTGATATCCTGGTTTTGGGAAAAGCCCTTTCTGGTGGTACTATGCCTGTTAGTGCAATACTCGCAAATGATGAAATTATGCTCACAATTAAACCAGGACAACACGGCTCTACCTTCGGTGGAAACCCATTAGCCTGTAAAGTAGCAATTGCTTCTCTTCAGGTATTGATTGAAGAAAAATTAGCTGATAATGCTTTTGCAATGGGAAATTATTTCAGAGGCGAAGTTCAGAAGTTTGTAAATGAATTTGAAAATCTTGTTTTGGTTCGTGGTAAAGGATTACTTAATGCAATTGTTATAAAACCAACTGAAAGTGGAAAAACTGCCTGGGATGTATGCGTTGCACTGAAAGAAGAAGGATTACTCGCAAAACCGACTCACGGTGATATAATCAGGTTCGCGCCTCCTCTTGTAATTACCAAAGAAGAGATTGATTTCGCATTAGAAAAAATTTATAAAGTTCTTAAGAATTTCAATTAAAATTTTAGGTTGGCAAAAAGAATTAGATTTTTCCGAAGCTTATTGCCAACCTTCTTATTCCTATGACAAAAACAGGATATGTTGCACTAATTGGCTTGCCAAATACTGGAAAATCTTCCATACTAAATTGTTTACTGGGAGAAAAAATTTCTATTGTAACACCTAAACCACAAACAACAAGAAAAAGAATTTTAGGGATACTTTCTGAAAAAGATTATCAGATAATTTTCCTCGACACGCCAGGAATTGTAAAACCTTCCTATTTACTTCACGAGAAAATGCTTGAACATATTGATAAATCTATTGACGACGCAGATGTTCTTGTATTGATTTATGATGTTAGTTCTGAGCCGAGGATAAAAGAAGCAGAAGAAAATGAAGTCATTCAAAAAATCATTCGGGAAAAGAAAAAACCTTTGATTCTGGTTCTAAACAAAGTTGACAAAGTAACTCAAGAAAAATCACTTGAACTAATCCAGCATTATAATAAATTAAATCTTTTTGAAGCTGTTGTTCCAATTTCAGCTTTGGCTAATTTCAATTTAAATTCTTTGCTTGAAAAGATTAAAGAACTTCTTCCTGAAGCTCCTAAATTGTATCCTGATGATATTCTGTCAGAGGAAACGGAAAGATTCTTTGTTTCAGAAATTATTCGCGAGAAAATTTTCGAGCTTTTTGAGGACGAGGTTCCTTACAGCACAGAGGTGATAATTACTGAATTTAAGGAAAGAGAGAGCGGAAAAGACTTTATAAGTGCCGAAATAATTGTAGAGCGTGAGTCTCAAAAACCAATAATTATTGGTAAAGAGGGTAGTTCAATAAAAAAGTTAGGGAAGCAAGCCAGAAAATCTATTGAAGAATTTTTACAGCGCGAAGTTTATCTTGAACTTCACGTGAAAGTAAAAGAGAAATGGAGAAGTAACGAAAAAATTCTTAAACGTTTTGGATACACATTAAAATGAGAAAATATTCTGGCGAAGCAGCTCTTTTACTAATTACTGTAATTTGGGGTGGAACCTTTGCTCTTGTAAAAAATGCTTTAAATGATATTTCTCCGTCTTTATTTCTTGCAATAAGGTTTGGAGTTGCTTCTGTTATACTATTTCCATTCCTTTATTCTCAACTTAAAAATATCAATAAAGAAACTTTCGTTGCCGGAACAATTCTGGCTGTGTTCTTCTTTCTTGGATTTCAATTTCAAACAATTGGATTGAATTACACAACCGCAACCAAATCCGGATTTATAACAGGGACTTTTGTTGTTATTATTCCTATTCTTCAAACAATAATTGAAAAAAGAAAACCACGTATTCATAACATTACAGGAGTAATTCTTGTTTTCATCGGGCTTATATTTTTATCAAGCAGAGGAGAAAATCTTTTTCATTTCTTTAAGGAGTTTGGTTCAGATTTAAATATTGGAGATTTATTTACACTTATTTGTGCAATACTTTTTGCCTTTCAGGTTGTCTATGTGGATATATTTACAAAAAAATATCCTTTTATGCCAATGGTTTTTATCCAGCTTTTCATTTCTGCTTTGGGAGGAACGATGGCTGCTTTATTATTACCATCATTTGGCTTGGAGTTGACAAAGTTTAATTTGAATTTTAATGTTATTACCTCAATACTTTATACCTCTGTTTTTGCTTCAATTATTGCTATCACAATTCAACTTAAATATCAGAAAGTAGTCAGTCCAACGAAAGCAGGAATAATCTATTCATTTGAACCGATAATGGCAGCGACACTGGCTTACATTATTCTAAACGAAAAAATTACTAACTTTGGCTTCATTGGTGGTGGATTTATCTTTGCAGGGTTACTTGTTTCAGAAATTTTTTCAAACAAAGATGAGTGAATTAAAAAGAGCAAAAATTTTAGTCGATGGTGTTGTTCAGGGAGTTGGATTCAGATATTTTGTTTATAGAAATGCGGCTGCTTTAGGTCTTAAAGGTTACACTAAAAATCTTATGAATGGACAAGTTTTAACAGAAGTTGAAGGTGAGACAGGAATGATAAATGAATTGATAAAAAAAATGAAAATTGGTCCGCCGCACTCACACGTCTCGATGTGTAATGTTGAATGGTTACCTTTTGAAGATGAATTCAAAAAATTTGAAATAAGACATTTTTAGAGGTTGATTTGAATTACAGAATAGGATATGGATTTGATGTTCATTCTTTTGCTGATAATCGGAAGCTGATTATTGGCGGAGTTGAAATTCCTTATCATAAAGGCTTGGAAGGACATTCTGATGCTGATGTTCTGCTGCACGCAATTTCAGATGCCTTACTTGGAAGTTTATCATTAGGAGACATTGGACAGCATTTCCCAAATTCTGACCTTAAATGGAAAGATGCAGATAGCTCAGTCATTCTTAAAAAGTGTAGTGAGCTAGTAATTCAAAATGGCTACAAAATCTCCAATATTGATTCAATGCTTGCGATGGAAGCTCCTAAGATTTTTCCATATATCGAACAAATTAAAAAACGAATTTCCGAGATTCTTTCAATTTCTGAGAATCAGATTTCGATAAAAGCAACAACCACAGAAAAACTTGGTTTTATCGGCAGATCAGAAGGTGTGGTTGCTATTGCAAATGTCTTAGTTTATAAATACTGAGTATGTTTCAAGAAATTTTATCCAATCTCTCGCAGCTCAGTCCGATTCTAATTTATCTGACAATTTTCTTCTTTGCGTTCTTAGAAAATCTTTTTCCACCTTCTCCAAGTGATATTGTTGTGGTTATGGGCGGTTCATTAGTTGGAACTGCTTATCTCCATTTTACTCCTGTCTTAATATTTGCAACTGGTGGAAGTGTTGTCGGATTTCTTACTGCGTTTTCAATCGGATGGCAGATTGATAAAAGATTAATCCATAGTGGAAAAATTAAATTCCTTTCTGTTGAATCAATTGAAAATGTTGAAAAATCATTTCAGAAATACGGATATTATCTGATAATTGCTAACAGATTTCTTCCGGGGACACGAGCTGTCATTTCTTTCTTTGCTGGTATGAGCCGATTAAATATTCACTTGACTTTCTGGCTTTCTTTAGCAAGTTCTTTGCTTTGGAATGCATTACTCGTTTCTATGGGAATGATATTCGGAAATAATATTAAGGAGATTGATAAATTTCTTACTACTTACACAAACATTGTTGTAACTTTCACTGTTATAATAATTGTTTTTTTGTTCGTAAGAAACCTTTGGATTAAGTACAAGAAGAGAAAATCAAATTGAAATTATTTGGAAATACTGAATCGGATACTGAATTAAATAAAGATAAAAGAATCAATAGAGTCTTATTAATTCTTTCGGGAATTTTATTTGGAATATCTTTCCCGCCATTTCCATTTCCAATAACATTATTAATCTTCTTTTTTTTAATTCCCTATCTTTTTGTAATTCAGAAAAAATCATCGCTACTTGAAATCAACAGGTCAACTTATTTGATGTTTATAACTCTCAGTTTGATTACCTTATATTGGGTTGGTAGCTGGCAAAGTAAAGCTGATCCGTTTTTAATGATTGGTGGTGGTGTGTTAATTTTTTTCTATCCTGCAGTTTTGTTAATCATAAGTAGTCTTTATTACTTAACAAGAAAAATTTTTGGAGGAAATGCTGGTTTGTGGTTATTTCCAATTCACTGGGTAACGGTCGAATATCTTTTAACTCTGACTGACTTGAAATTCCCGTGGTTAACACTTGGACATTCTCTGGCTAAGTTTACAGCATTTATTCAGATAGCAGATATTATAGGAAGTTATGGATTATCTCTGATTATTCTGTATATAAACATACTGTTATTCAAAGCTGCTGAAAATCTGAAATCAGACATCAAAAGAGCAATCCGATTTTTAACTATTTCTGTTTTGATTTTTTGTTCCATTATCTTTTATGGTTTTAATAAAATAGAGCATTCAAAAAATGAAAAGACTATCAAAACAGGAATTGTTCAGCCAAACTTAGATCCCTGGGATAAATGGCAAACCGGAAGATTGAGCGATTTGCTGAATCAATACTTAGAACTTTCAGATAAATGCATTGAGCAAGGTGCGAAACTAATTATATGGCCTGAAACAGCTTTACCTGTCTATTTGCTATCGGCTGAGTACTCTTATATTACTGACTCTATTTATTCTTACGTAAGAAAAAATAATATTCATTTACTGACAGGAATGCCTGATTTTCAGGTTTACTACAATAATCCTCCGAATGACGCAAAGTTTAGTAAAACGGGTGATTACTTTTTCACAACTTATAATTCTATTTTATTATTCAACCCAAATTCTTTGGAAGTTCAGAAATATGGTAAAATGCAATTAGTTCCTTTAGGTGAAAAAGTTCCGTTTGTTGAATCACTTCCTTTTCTGGCTGATTTCTTTAAATGGAATGTTGGAATAAGCAGCTGGAATACAGGAACTGATACGACTATTTTCAACGTAATCTCAGATAATGATACAATAAATCTTGCCGGAATAGTATGCTTTGAATCTGTTTTTCCAAGTTTTGTTTCTGAATTTGTAAAACGCGGTGCTGAATTTCTTGTGGTTGTTACAAACGACAGTTGGTATGGAAATTCAAGCGGGCCTTATCAGCATAAAGAATTTGCAGCATTGCGCGCAGTAGAAAACAGAAGAGCTGTTGTTCGTTCTGCAAATGGTGGAATAAGCTGCCTCATAAATCAATATGGAATTACTGAATTTGAAACAGAGATGTTTACCAGATCTTCTTTTGTTGTTGATGTTCCCTTAAATGAACAAATAACATTCTATACAAAATATCCTTTGATTATCCCGATTCTTAGTTCAGCTTTTTCTTTATGGATTATCGGAATAAATTTTTTGATGTGGTTAAAAAGAAAATTTAAATTAGACGAGTAAATAAAA
>CALEBT010000057.1 GCA_937942875.1 uncultured Ignavibacterium sp.
CGAAGCAATTTTCGCTTCATATCTTGGAATGGAAACAGCAGTAATTTCATGCATAACAAATTTTGCTGCCGGGATTTCAGAGAAAAAACTTTCTCACGCAGATGTTACAGAAACAGCAGATAGAGTTAAAGAAAAATTTTCAGACTTACTTTTATCCGTAATAAAAAGGCTCTGAATCTGATATGTTTTAAGTAATTTTCAGGATATACAAGGGAGACATAAATAATTTTTTCTTTTCTTGTATTGAAGAGAAAATAAACATTAACACAAAAGAAATAATCAATAGTGAATAAGTTATTACTTTACAATAAATGATTACAGATTATTTTATAAATTCAATCCTTCTTTTAATCATCGTTTCTTCTAAACTAAAATTTTGTAGCTTAAAATGTTATGGTTTTGGCAACTTTTAAATTTCTTTAATAAAGTTATTTAGTCAACCCATAAAAACCCAAATTTCTTTTTTGGGTTAAGTAATTTGACTGAGATAAGTGATAAATGGTGGAATTAAATAACGATAAAAAAAGAGCTAAAAAAAATGATGACCATTTTCTCATCATCCTCTTAAAGTTAAAAACTGCTGCTGATAACATTACATTTATTGAATCACCGGTTATTCTTTTATAAAAGTTTGTTTTATTTTAATGACTTATATGCTTCTTAAGGGCTGATAACTTATGTGGAAGTAATCGAAAGACAGAAATCTCCCTTTTTTTAGCTCAGCAGGAAAATATTTTGGTAAAATTGAAGCAAATAGATTATTGATTGTGAAGCTAATAAAAATGTTTTCTAAGATTAGTAAGGTTTTTTGTGGGCAGGGACGGAATCGAACCGCCGACACAAGGATTTTCAGTCCTTTGCTCTACCGACTGAGCTACCTGCCCTTTCGAAAAATGGTGAGCAAAAATAAATATTTTTCATCTTATCACAAAAAATCACTCAACTGTTACACTTTTCGCTAAATTTCTTGGCTGGTCAACATTCAATCCTTTCTTTACTGCTATGTGATAGGCTAATAACTGTAAGGGTATAACCGTTAATATAGGTTTTAACATAGCAATTGTATTTGGTATATGTATTACGTGCTCAACTAAATCCTGAATTTCATTATCTCCTTCGCTCGCAATTGCAATTATTCTACCTCCACGTGCTTTAACTTCCTGAATGTTACTAATAATTTTATCGTAGGTAGCATCTTTTGGTGCAATGAAAACTACCGGCATATTTTCATCAATTAGTGCAATTGGACCGTGTTTCATTTCTGCAGCAGGATAACCTTCAGCGTGAATGTAAGAAATTTCTTTAAGCTTTAGTGCACCTTCCAAAGCTACCGGGAAATTATAACCTCTTCCCAAATACAAAAAGTTTTTTGCATCTTTAAATTCTTCGGCAATTACTTCAATTTTATTATTAAGTTTCAGAATATCTTCTACCTGCTGGGGAATTTTTGAAATTGCTTTTGCAATCTCTCTTCCGTTTTCAATGCTCAGATTTTTTCTTCGTGCAATTAAAAGTGTAATAAGTGCAAATACAATTAATTGAGAGGTAAAAGCTTTTGTTGAAGCAACGCCAATTTCTGGTCCGGCGTGAATATATACACCTGAATCACTTTCACGAGCGATTGAACTTCCGACAACGTTGCAAACTCCAAGAGCAATACCACCTCTGAGTTTCGTTTCTCTTAGTGCAGCGAGTGTATCAGCAGTCTCTCCACTTTGTGAAATAAAAAAGACAGCGTCTTTTTTGTTGATAATTGGATTTCTGTATCTGAATTCAGAGGCATACTCAACTTCGGTTGGAACTCGTATAAATTGTTCAAACATATATTCTGCAACTAATCCAGCGTGCCAGCTCGTACCACACGCAGTAATAAGAAATCTATCAACATCCAATAAATCCTCAATAATATTTTCGAGACCACCAAGTTTTGCTGTTCCTTCTTCTATTAAAACACGACCCCTTATGGAATTACGCAAGGATTCCGGCTGCTCCATTATTTCTTTCAGCATAAAATGTGGGTAACCGCCTTTATCAATTTCATCCAAAGTCATCGATATTTCCTCGACCGCTTTTATTACCTCTTCGTTGCTGATAGTCTTAACATTGTAATCGTTTTTGGTAAGCAAAACAGTTTCTCCGTCTTCGAGATAAATTATATTCTTTGTATAAGCAAGAACCGCAGAAACATCTGAAGCGATAAAATTTTCATTTTCGCCCAAACCAATTATTAACGGCGACCCCTTTCTTGCAGCTACAATTCTGTCAGGCTCTTTTGTGTAAATCACAGCAAGTCCGTAAGTACCGTCCACTTCTTGTAAAGCAAATTGTGTGGCTTTAAAAATGTCATAACCTTTTTTAAGAAAAGAATCTATCAAATGGGCTAAAACTTCTGTATCAGTTTCACTTTGAAATTTATATCCATTTTGCATTAAAGCTTTTTTGATAGTCTTATAATTTTCAATAATTCCATTGTGAATAAGAAATAAAGTTCCTTCTTCGTTTTGATGAGGATGAGCATTTATTTCATTTGGAATTCCGTGAGTAGCCCAGCGTGTGTGTCCGAGTCCTATATTAGCATTTAAGTTCAGCTCATTAAGTTTGTTTTGTAAGTCCGAAACTTTACCCTTATTCTTGACAATAACTGATTTACCTTCATCTATAATTCCAATACCTGCAGAATCATAGCCACGATACTCTAATCTTTTCAATCCTTCAATCAATAATGGGACACAATTTTTATTTCCAATATAACCGACTATTCCACACATAATTATCCTATTTTAGTTTTGAAAATTTTTGAATTAAAGTTTTGGTTTTGTCATTGAATTTTGTAATCACCTTGTAAAGATAAACACCATTTGCAATTTCATCTCCATCTTCATCTCTTCCATTCCAGGGTATTTTATTAAATCCAATATTAAGTGAAGAGGAAGGAACATTTATTTCACGAATTAGTCTACCAGCAATTGTGAAAATTTTTATCCTGAGCTCATCAGGGGGAGAAATACCAGTAATTTCAAAGGTAAAATATGTATCATCTTTGAATGGATTTGGATAATTATATACATTCTTCATATCTGATTCTTTGCTAACATTAAATACAACTCTGTAAGAAACGGTATCGAAATAATTGTTCGAAGCGTCTTTTGCCAATACTTCCAGAATGTGTTTACCATCTTTCAATTTTGGAGTCCATTTTACCACAGCTTTCGAATTTGGATATGGTGTATAACTAAAAGAAATATCAGGGTTTGAAAATCTGATCGGAATATTGTTATGAATAATAGTGAAATTTGTTGTATCAAGCGGAAGTGGACTATTATCTTCTAAAGTAATCAATATTTCAGGTTCTGCAGAAATAAGATCACCATTTAGGATTTCTTTTCCATCAAAAGTAATTCTAAAGTTTGGAGACAATGAATCTCTGGAAACATAAAAGGAATTCTCTGTAACATTATTAAAAGTAAAAAATTCTTTAGCAGGAGAGTTTACTAAAACTTTGAAATCTATATCAGAAACCGGAGCTGTGTAAAGCAAAGTGTCAGTTGAAATTATTTTAGAAAAGTTTACTACACTGTCACTTTTAATGTTTAAATAATTTGAGAAAATCGGGACATCTGAGTTATTAACATAAAAATCAAATCTTACTGAATCCGCATCTGACAATCCAATGTTATTAACTTTAAGATTCAGTTTATTATCAAACCCCTGCAATAAAGTATCTTTATCGAAAGTCAGACTATTTGGAGCAAGATGAATATCGGGGTAAAGAACGTAATTAACTTTCAAATCTCTAAACTTCAAAGGCTCTGAGCTTTGATTAGATGTATCGACAAATGAAATATACATTTTTATAAATTCGTACTTCGGATCAAGACCCGATAAATTATAATTCTGAGTTATATTTACTCCAATAGTATCCCAGCTTTGTGAATTTGGAGTTCTAGCGAATAAAAATGTTGAATAATTACCCTGAGAATTATTATTATCAACTGTGTATTTCAAATCAATAAATTTTCTCGCAGGACCTATTTCAGGGGATTCAATCGAACCATTTGCTTCAACGTAAGTACCTTTGAAAACATAAAAACCAGATTGATATAAAAACTGAGGCGGCTTATAAGTACTTACGTAAACAAGATTATTTATTCTATCGAAGGCTATGGAGTAAAGTATATTTGGTTTATTCAGAGGTAGCCACTCACCTTCATAAAATCCATCAACCCGATATTTTCTCATATAATGGTTTTCAAAACTCTCAATAGTAATTACATATCCTTCACTGACAAAAAAGTTAGAAAAACCTTTTTGGGATTTTCCAAGAAATTCTACATCATCTCCAACCTTAACCCAATTATTCAGAGGATCAAATTTCCTTAAAACATATTTTTCTCTTCTACCCGGATATCCTGCGGTTAAATTGTAGATATATCTTCCATCACTAGTTACATAATGACCGAAGTTATCCAATAATCCATCAATGCTCGATAGAAGTTCTCCACCTAACATTACTCTAAAAGTATCTGCAGTATTCGGATTAATTCTCAATAATGAAGTACTATCTCCGGTTGCAACATACAAAAATCCATCAGAATGATAGAACATCTGATTCTTGATTGTTATTTCAAGATTTCCAATCGTTCCATAAATAAGTCCTTTTGTAGTACCATTAAAACCAGTGCCCATCTTGTAGATCTTACTCTTTCTATTAAAATTATGTGTTATTATGTTTCCAAAATAGATGTAAGTACCATCAGAAGCAGAAGCAGTGAAGTACGTTGAATCAGCCATAAGTGGAACCAAAATACTATCAACCAATCGTGAATCTGTTGGGTATGGTGGGTTTAATCTGGTATTGAGGACTAAACTTTTTAACGAATCTGAATAAAGAATATTTGAAAGTTGGAAATCCAGAAGTTGTTTTTGATGAGCATAAAAGCCTGAACCAGATTCATTTACAATCGCGAAAGTCTTTAATTCACTGTAATTAGTATCCGATCCGGAAAATATAAAAGCTCTCCAATAATAAATTCCATTGGATAGCTGAGGAGACCGCCAACTAATTACTCCTTCAACCGGGGATAAAACAGGAGAAGAAATTTTCATCGTGGAGGTCAAAGACTTTGATGTATCAATCACTATCTGATATCTGAAGTTTTGTTGAATATATGTTCCTACATCTACAAATCTGAAATCAACAAACTGGGAGTTTGAAAAGAAGTTATCGTTTGGTTTTATGATATTGGGTTTACTGATATTGAAAACCGGAAAGCTTGCTGAAGCTATATTATCTGAAACGTCCAATTCCATCAAAGTATCTACTTGATTAACAACTGCGATCAGATTAACAAGACCATCTTCTTTTGTAATCCAAACAAATTCCGTAGAGTCAACTGAATTAAAACTTGCAAGTTTCTGTATCCCAATAAGATTGGTATCGGATATAAAATGTTTATATAATTGAATAGATACAGAATCATTTTTAAAAGCAGTTCCCATATTTCTGACAAAAACCTTAACTTTTACAGTGTCATCTTTAAGAGGATTTCGTGGGGAAATGCTGATATCAGAATTCCTGACGACAAAATCCGGATATTCTGGTAATGCAAGGCGCTGTGCAGGGTCTCCTAATAAAGTTAAAACCTGAGTCATAGTACCATAAGCAGGATTAGCTTTAGCAATTAAAATAGCATCACCTATTGTGAATCGTCTGTTATTAAATATTTCTCTGAATAATTCCTGATTAAAAAATTTAGCAGTAGGCCATAAAGTTACTCCGGCACTACCGAAGGTTGCAACACTCCCTTTATTCTGAACAGAATTAAATATTTCACCAAAAACTTTTTGATTGTCGAAGTGTGAAGTATAACAAGTAACACTGATGACAAATGGCAATCTGTTCTGATTATTAAGAGCATAAATATCGTCATCGGTGAAAACAAAATCCCACTGATAACCGCCGCCGTGACCGTAATAGCTGACAATAACATTTCCTTTATTTATTGATTGCCTAATTTCAGGACCGCTGCCAGCAAAAGGGATATATTCAGGCTTATTCGGATACCGAAAAACTTTTGATGTAATTGCACCGAATGGGTTTGTATAATTTTCTTCTAAAAAGATATTACTATCATTAAACTTAAAAGAATTTTCATCATTTGCATCGAGGCCACCAGAAAATAATCCTATGGTTTTCTTCCACTCTTTAGAATTATCGGCCGGATATGTGATTATCTTTGTCATCAGAACATTTGCTTCCGCTTCATCCTCGCAGGAAATTCTTCCTAAAGCAACATCAGGAATAAAATCATTACCAATAACGCAGGCAAACAAATTATCACTTGCAAGTTGTCCATATAGTGAAGCGTGAAAAGGCATAGAAGGCATATAACTGACTTTACTATTTTCCAGAATTCCGCGATAATCTCGGCTCATATCTCCAACCAAAGTAACATAGGAAATTGTTGGCTCTGTCCAATAGTCAAAAACATATTTAATAAAATCTCTGATTGCTTTTGGTTCCCTCAGACCAAAATTAAACTCGTCATAAATATCTTGCACATCAACCAGCATAACTCTGGGATTATCAAAACCGTGAAGGTTTTGTGACCTGAAATTAGCCAACTGTTGAGATTGATTCTTAAATCTTTTATGAGTTATTATTATATAGTCAGCTCCGTTGCCAAAATTTCTTAGATCACTCGGAGTATCTTTTATGATAGAATCTGGGACAAGGAAGTAATCCGGATAAACACAAAAATATTCTGTAGGAGTTGTAACAGTATCCGTAAACCAAACACTTTTGTCAGCATCATTCAAAATATCAGGATTCGTTATCATTTTTCCGTTTTGAGGTATATAAATTTTCATTTGTGGATACGGATATTCATATAGATAGTAATTATTTATCCCGTATCTGTTAGGTGGATTTTTAAATTCAAAATATGGTCCTCTGACTTTATGCAATCTCCAATATTCGAGCTCAAACCAATTGACTCTGATTATATCTGTATTAAAATTACAGTTTGTTGAATCAACTCCAATAATAATATAATTGCTATCGGGTGAACAATAAATACTATCTCCATAAATTCCCCAAAAAAAATCGCGCTCAAGTATTGCAGAGTTCTGACCTGCCCAGGTAATTGATTCACCGATCTTTTTAAAGTTCCATTTTATCCAAGCATTGTGAGCAGTTGGACAAGTGGAAGCAGTAACTCCGTGCATACTTACTCTGATTCTCGCCTGAGCGATATTTGGATCACGATAAAATGCAATACTATCCTTCAGCCAAAAATTAAAGAAAGAAATTGGTACCATATTTCGTAAATCAACTGTTGACCAATTCCAGTAGTCTCTTTGATCATTATTTGCATACCCGAAATTGTCGTACATCTTATCTTCTTCCCAATGAAGTTTTGTTACAGAGGAAATGATTGGGAAATAAGTATTCTCCGGTTGCCCATTTTTCAGTTGATATTGATATACTGAATCAGCTTGATAAGAGAACCAGTAAATATTCGAGAGATTATATATATTGAGACCTGAAAAAGGAGTTGGTTTTACCCGATCTCCCACAAATTGGAAATAATCGCCTGAGTTAAAAAAGCCATCCTGATTTTTATCAACAATGTCTAAAGGAAGTTTTTCTCCGTTATTATACAGTTCAAGCTTTCCGTCTCTTAATTGTCCATTTGGGTTAATTCCAAGTTGAACTAATTGATCAAATGTTATTCTGTAAACTCCACGTTTATTTAAATAAATTTTATACCAATCCTTATCAGGATCGTACCAGTAATTACTGGTTGGAAAGTCTGTATTCTCAACAACTTTGCCGGTAAAATTTATTGCTACTTCACTATTTACAAGATTTGAAAGAACAAATTCATTTGTCAATTTGTCATCGCTTTTGACCAATATATTTGCAACAAATCTATCATCTTTTACATAGTCAATTCTGAATTTAATTGTTCTATTAAATAATAATTTTCTTTCAACGGGATTAAACTGCAATGGAGAAATCATAATTGACGAGAATTTTGAGTACCTAAATACAGATGGCTCAGTATGCTCAACAATTTGATATGGGAAGTATTCATTTCTACTATAAATATCAAAGTCATAGTTAAGATTATCAATAGGTTGGCCTAAAGAATCTGGGGTTGGTAGAACAAATTTATTATAAAACATCTCTGACTGAGTTTCTAAAATTTGAACTCTTATCGAAGAATTAAATGGAATTCCAAATTGGATTATTCTATTTGGTAAAAAAGGCTCACCGGGTTTTTTAAGAGAGATATCATTATCAACAACAAAAAGATAAGAATTTCCATTAATTATTGAATCAATAAATAAAAAACTATTTGAGAAATCGCATTCAATTATGGAATAATTAAGATTTGATTCTATGACCTTTAAATATGGTTTATCAAGTTTTTGAGAGAAAAGATTGAAACTTAATAAAATAATAATAAGCAATAGAAATGAATTTTTATTTTTCATTTTATTCCAAAATTTGTTTTTCTTTAAGGCAATGTAGATTTAATAATTAGTTGTAGAAAGGTCAAAAAAAATAGACATAAATATTACACAGCATTGATTATTACTAAATCAAGCAATGGATATATCAAATATTTCCCTCATTCGAAATCACTACTTTGATTGTTTTTAATATTATTTTCAGATCATCAAAAAAATTTTCTTTACTATAATAATTTATCTCCATTTCAGTTCTTTCATCGGGCGACAGCCTTTGTCTACCATTTACCTGAGAAATTCCGGTAATGCCAGGTTTGAAATCAAAAACTTTTCTTTGATAATCATTATAAGTTGCAGTAATGCTGGTCATTTCAGGACGTGGACCAATAATACTCATATCACCTAATAAGACGTTAAAAAATTGTGGTACCTCGTCAAAACTAGATCTTCTCAAAATCTTTCCGACTCTTGTAATTCTGGGGTCATTTTCCTGAGTTAATACAGGTCCGTAAGCGAGAGCATTATCTATCATCCCTCTAAACTTAATCATTCTGAAAGGTTTTCCACCTAAACCAGTTCTTTCGTGAATAAAAAATACAGGTCCCTTTGAATCAAGTTTAATTGCAATAACAGCAATCAAAATCAATGGTAAAGAGAATAAAAGAATTAAGATACTTATGATAATGTCAGTAAATCGTTTGAGAAAACTACCTTGTTTGCCCATTTAAGGAATGATTATCTTCTGAACTTCTTAAGAATATCAGTAAAAACGTTAATTACTTTATCAATATTGTGATCGTTCATACCGGGATAGATTGGTAAAGATAGCAATCTCGGGAAAGCAGCAGAAGCAACCGGAAAATCTTCATCTTTTAGCTGAAAAGTTTCACTATAAAAAAGATGCTTATTAACCGGCATAAAATGAACTCCCACTCCAATATTATTTTTCTTTAGCTCTTCAATAATCTGGGCACGTGAGACGTTTAACATTTCAAGGTTTAATCGGACCGGATAAAGATGCCAGGAGGATTCTCTATCTGGTTTAATGGTATGCAGAGTTATTAAGTCCAAATCTTTGAACGCTTCAGTATATCTTTTAGCAATATATTTTCTGGAATTCCACATATCATCAACTTTTTTAAGTTGAGGAAGTCCAAGAGAAGCTTGTAAATCAGTGAAATTATATTTATAACCAGGGGCAACAACTTCATAGTACCAGGAACCAGATTCTGAATAACGTTTCCACGCATCACGATTAATTCCATGCAATCTCATTATCGCACATCTTTCAGCAATTTCTTCATTATTTGTGGATATCATTCCTCCTTCACCGGTAGAAAGAGTTTTAGTAGCATAAAAGGAAAAACAGGTAACCTCTGAAATCGTTCCTATTTTTTTACCTTTATAAGTAGCTGGAAGAGAATGGGCAGCATCTTCTAAAACACGCAAGTTATATTTTTTAGCCAGTTCATTGATTTCATCCATATCACAAGGTTGGCCACCATAATGAACAGGAATAACAGCTTTAGTCTTACTAGTAATATTTTTTTCTATTTGCTCTATTGAGATATTTAGAGTGTCTTCATCAACATCAACAATAACTGGTTTAGCTCCAAAATAACACACAATTTCTGCAGTAGCAGGGAAAGTCATAGTTGGAACGATAACCTCATCCCCTTGTTGAATTCCAAATGCTTCTAAAGTTAAATGACCTGCAGCAGTCCAGGAGCTTACTGCAACAGATTTTTTACTACCTATATAATTATTGAATTCTTCTTCAAACTTAATAGTTTTGGGTCCCATACTAAGCCAACCTGATCGAAGGGTGTCAACCATTTCGTTGATTTCTTCTTCGGTTATGTATGGCTTATGGAAAAGAAGATAGTCTTTATTCATAAAATTTTAATTCTTTACAACCTATAAAAATTCAAAAAGTGCATTTCAATGTAAGCAAAACTCTCTTTTTTTAAAAATATTTTTTTTATCTACTTTTTGGTTAAACCAATAAGGAATCCGAAGCCGTAAGCTAAATGTATTAAAGGAAATAAAGAAAAAGTTATGAGTCTAATTTTTATTTTATTTTTATTTTTTAATGTAAATATAACATTCAGCAATAAATATAAAATCAGTGGAAAAATTAAAGTCCAATTATAAAAAATCAAAATCGGAGCAAAAAAAATATAAAGCAAGAAAAACAATGGAATTAGATGTCGCAGTTTTATTTCGCTTTTAATTTTTTTAAGAACCAATGGTTTAAATAATCCGTATTGAAAATACTGACGAATTAAAGAGCTATAGTTTTTCCTTGGGAAATATTCTGATTTTATATCTGATGACAAATATATTTTTTTGCCTAAACTCTTTGCTCTATAGTGAAATTCGTCATCCTGATTTCTATGGAGTCTCTCATCAAAATATCCTATTTCGTCAAAAAGAGAGCGTTTCCACGAACCAAGATATACGTGATCGCTGTAACCATTAAAATCTTTTTTATGAATTTTACTATCTCCAATTCCAAACGGGGATGAAGTAACATAAGCAGCTGCTTTTTGAAAATCTGTTATTCCTTTTTTAATCATCGGACCACCAACAATTTCTGCATTGGTTTTCTGAAAAGTTTCCAAAATTTTCTCGAAATAGTCAATTGAGTATTTCGTATGTGCATCCAATCTGATAATAGGATCTCCTGAACTATTTTTAATGGCTATATTCAAAGCGTACGGCACATATTTATAAGGATTGTTGAATAATTTAATGTTTGAGTATTTCTTCATCCAATCCTTAATGATATCTAAAGTTTTATCCTTCGAACCGCCATCAACAATAATTAATTCTTTATCATAAGGTTTTGCATTGACAAAAAAATTAAGAACATTTTCAATATGTTCTTCTTCATTATATGTTGGACAGACAACAGTAATCATAAAATTTCCTTAATAGCCAAAATTCATTCTTGCCCATTTTTCAGCAATAAAAATTCGGTTTATATCTGTGAAATGTGTTCTTGAATCTCCATCTAAATATCTATTGAAATAATTTAAGAACAGATCATCTTTAATATAACCACTTTGCGATAAGATACTTTTATTATCATTAAAGCAATTTTTTATTTCATTCTTTAATTCCGTCTTTATCCACCTATCTTCCGGAAGAGAGAAACCTTTTTTATCATTTCTCCATCTTATTTTTCTTGGCAACTGAGTCATACTTTTTCTCAATAAATATTTACTCCACCCGTTTTTAAGTTTAAACTCTGGTGGAATATTAACTAAAAAATCTACCAATCTATGATCTAAAAAAGGTAAGCGAATTTCTTTTGAGAATGCCATAGAATTTCTGTCTTCATATCTGTTTATGTAAGGAACCGAGTATTTATCAATTTCGTTTATTTGAGCTTCCCTTAAATCAGCAAACTTCCATACTTCCACTAAATCAGTTTTATTTAACAAGAAATTTTTATCAGCTATCAGAACTTTAGGTAAGTATCTTTTTGCCGCATTAATTCTGAATTGCCATAATGCTGTCCTGTAAACAAAAGATAATAAAAGTTCTTTTCCAAAGTCGAAAAAATTATGGTGTTTAATAAGAGACTTTATATAAAAAAAATAAAATCTAAGATATCCTAATAAAACTTCATCCCCCCCTTGACCGTTCAGAATTACGGTAATATCGGAATTATCATTAAGAGTTTTCAACAGTTTATAATGAGCAAGAACGATCAAATAGTTAAATGGTTCATCCTGGTGATACAAAACTTTCTCAATAACATCTGTAATTGAATTGGTATCGATGATTAGTTTTTTATTATTAACTGGGAAATGATGATTAAAAATGTCAATAAATTTTTCTTCACTTACTTTTTTGTCATCAGATATGACTGAAAAAGTATTAAGTTTTTCTTTGGTATAATTGAGTGCAATAGAAGTAATAGCTGAAGAATCTAAACCACCACTAAGCAAAGAACCTAAAGAAACATCGCTTCTTAATCTTATTTTTACACTATCATAAAAAAGCTCTGTAAACTTTTTCTCAGCTTGCTTAAAACTAAAATATGTATTTAAATCAGAATATTCCCAATATTTAATATTAGTTACAGATTTATCATACAAATTGATTACGAAATTTGTTTTTGCAGGAATTCTATTTATTCCTTTAAAGAAAGTTTTACTTTCTATTTCCAACAAACCCTGCTGAAGAAAATTCTGCATTGTCTCAAATTCTATTTCCTTTTTGTCTAATAGTGGAACAAGTTGTTTTATTTCACTAGAGAAGTAAAATCTGTTTTTTTCGTGGTAAAAGAAAAGAGGTTTAATTGAAAATCTGTCTCGAGATAGAATAAGCAGATTTTTTTCAACATCATAAATTGCAAAAGCCCACATACCATTAAGTCTATCAAAACCTTTAGGTCCGAATTTTTTATAAGCTTTAATTATAACCTCGGTATCAGTATTTGTACGAAATTTAAATCCGTAGGATTTTAATTCTTCTCTCAATTCGATGTAATTAAAAATTTCTCCGTTAAAAATTATCCAACAGTTATCAGAAAAAAGTGGTTGATTGCCATCCGAAGATAAGTCAATAATTGAAAGTCTTCTGTGTCCTAGAAATAAATTGAAGCTGTCATCAGATTGAGCTTTATCAAAAGTATTAAAGCTTTTATAGTCAAAAGCATCCGGTCCCCGATATGATACTAAATCTGTCAAAGCACAAAATTTTTCAAAATCATTTTTATTGAATCTGTTTTCTAAATCAATAGCTCCAAAAATGCCACACATTATTTACGACTCTCCAAAAATGATTTATATTCTTCCACCATTGTTAAAACGTTATTCTCCCAATTATAATTTTTTATTACGTGTTCCCGTGCTTGTTTTCCCATTTTAATTCTAAGATTTTGATCCTTTATCAATAATATTATTTTTTCAGCAAATTCTTCGGGAGAATCAGGACTAACAAGAAAAGAATCAATCCCATCATTAAGTATTTCACTAAAACCACCAATTTTTGAAGCAACCTGCACCTTTTCACAGGCAGCTGCTTCTAAATTAGAAACTCCAAAACTCTCCCAAACTGAAGGATAAATATGAATATCAATCATATTATGATATAGTGTAACTTGACTATGAGGTAAAAAACCTGTGAAAATTACATCCTGAGTTAAGTTCAAATCTCTAACTAATTTTTCTATTTTAGTTCTCAGTATGCCATCCCCTACTAACAATAATTTTAATTTATAAGATGGAAGTTTTTCTTTTACAATTTTAAAGGCTTTTATTGCAACATCGTTTCCATATTTATAGGATAAAGATTTTACTGCTCCTATTATTAAAGTATCAGGGTCGAATATCTTTTTAACTTCAGTTGGCTTAAACAAATTAGTATCAATTCCAAAAGGGATTACTTTTATTGACTTATCTGTGTATTTGCTTATTTCTTCAGCCATAATTTTGCTAGTCGAAAAAATTTTATCGCTTTTACTTAAAACAAATTCTATTGCTTTTTTATGAATTAAAGATTTTCTGGGGAAATCATAGATATCATTACCCCAAACTGAAGTAAAAATTGCTTTAAATCTGCTAAGTACTCCAATTAAGCCATAACTTGAAGCATAGTGGCAATGAATTAAATCCGGCTGAAAAGATTTAATTACTTTTTTCAATTCAAAAATTGCTTTTAAGTAAACTAATTTTCTCCAGTCCCCGTCAGTTTTTGATTTAGCAGACTTAGAAAAATCAATAGTAAAAATTTTTATGTCTTTATTGTATTCATCAGAATTATATGCTGATAAGCCAAACAGAGTTACATTTATACCGAACTTTCTTAATGAATTCACCCATTTTGATGTATGACTTGAAGAGGGATCTGCGAGTAATAATAGCTTAATCTCTCTATTCAATTTACATCCTCTCTATTCAAAATCATTTGACTTTTATAAAAATAAGCAAGTAGAATATAGCTAATCCAAAATGGCAAATCCCTTGAGATGTAACCATAAGAAAATATTCCTTCAACTTCAAAAAATGATCTTACAAAAACTATAATACCAATCGCTGTTAGTCCAATAGCAAAATAGTAAACTTCCTCTTTCTTAATCGATAAGTGCAAAATCAATCTAAATCCCATATACAAATAAACGCCAAATAAAGATAATGCACATATCCATCCCAAAATTCCATTTTCAGTTATAAGCCATAAAGAATAATTGTGAGGATGTGGCTTTTGTAAAATGCGGAATAAATCAAACATATAAGAACCAGAAGTTGGCACATAAGTGTAAAATTTATATGGGAACATCTCTGTTCCGACTCCAAAGACAGGATAGTCTTTCATAATTTCAATTCCAGAAGCCCATAGATATTCTCTTTGCGAAACTGTTTCTATTCTTATGTAAGCATCAACCAGAGACTTGGTAAACGGCTCGAATAAATATAAAATTAATAAAATCAATGCTATCCCTAAGAAAGCAATAATTACTTTTTTATTTAGAAAATAGAATAAAAATAACATTGCCACAATTAGCGCTAATATTGAAGCTCTCGAGTTAGTTAAGAAAATGACTGAAGCATTGTTCAAAATGTATAAGGGAATTAAATATCTTTTAATCCGGAGTGATATTTTAGGGGAATATAAAGCAATAACGGAAATTACAATGTTTACCGACATAATAAATGCTAAGGTATTGTAATTACCATACGCTCCGGCGAACCTTGCAAAAAAACCTTCTACCAAAAAAACAGTCAAACCAGTTGTGAAAAGTTCATAATAAACTGTTATACTGAGAATTAAGCTTGCCAAGAAAAGTCCAAGAATCAGATAATAATAATTAAGTTTATTTTCTTTTTCTTCAAGAAAGGCATAGAGAAAATAAGATATTAAAAAGAAAACAGAAGACCTGAAAAGAGCATCAATTCCTCTAAAGTGAAAACTGTTAACAAAAGTGATAAACAAAATTGTGAATAAAAATAAAAACCAAATATATGTCAATAAAATCGGAGGTCTCGGATAATTTCTGAAATCAAGGCCATACCTTTTCAGAAAGAATAGAAATAATCCGCCTATTGCAATTATAGTAAAATAATTTCTTATTGATTCAAGAGCTTCTCCAGTAAAGGAAATAAGAATGATAATACTTAATAAGACAAATGTTTTTTCACTTAAATATTTATATAAAACTACTGCGAATAACAAAAAGAATGGTATATAATAAAACTCAAAAACTAATGAGAAGAATATGGAAATAACTAAAGACGAAATTATTATTTCATTTTTATTCACATAAATAAATTCAAAAAGAGAGCTGATATTTTTTTTGATTTTAACCAGGCTCATTTAAAGTACTTCTGATTTAAGGTAGGAATAAACTTCATCAACAGATAATAGGTTTAAGCATTCATAAGAAGGACAACCAGATTTGCCTCCATCAGTAAAACATAGTCTTTCATTTTGCTTAGGACTGCATAATATTTTTTTCTGAATGAATTTATTATGGCCATATTTGGGAATGTGAAATTCCGGATTTGTGGGACCATATATACTAAAAGTCTTCTTACCTAAAAATGCCGCAATCTGAACCGGACCCGAATCATTTCCTATCAGCAAATCTGCTGATTTGATTTTTGCAATTAAGTCTTTTATTGTTCCGGTAATAGAAAAAACAATATTATTTACTTTTAAGTAATTCAAAATTTCCTGAGAGACAGGGGTATTATCAAAAACTAATTCGACATCAAAATCAGAATTTAATTTTTCAGCGAGTCTTATATATTTTCCTACACCCCATTCTCTAGATTTCCATCCTGCAAAAGGAGAAATCAAAATTTTTTTAATAGGTTGGTAATTATTATCATAGTCAATTTTCAGCGGAGTTATTGGAATTAAATTTTTTATTGCATTCAAGTATATCTCTCTGGAACTCATATTAGTGTTGACCTCAACAAAGTTATCATAAATAGAGCGAAAAATCTTGCGGTTCATTCCAATTATCTTTTTCGCTTTAGAATGAAATATTAAAGTAGCAGAAGTCATTACACCAGTTAAATCAATTATTATCTCCGGATTAAGTGAACTTAGTAATTTTCTTGCTTTAGAGTCAAGATATCTGTCATTTAAGTGAAAGCTCTCTTTAGAAACAGGGAATATCAAATTTTCCGGATGGATTAACGAATAAATATCCTTTGCATTATAATGACAAATAATAAATACATCTTTTTGATAAAATGATTTTATTGAATTCACTGCATCAAATGTAAAAATCGAATCACCAATTTTATGAATACTAATTACGCAAACATTACCTCCATTAGATGAAAATATTTTTGAAATCTTACGGACAGTGAATAAAAAAATATCAAATAATAATTGAATAAGAAAATTCACTATTTTATTTCTTGAAATCTTATGTGATAAACTTTTATCCAATTAACTATTTTAAACTGTTAGCATAAAATATTTTTTTAATTAAAGCTCTGATTTTGTAAATATTATTTTCAGAATATTGCTTCCATTTTTTTGAATATTCATTAAAAATTTCTTCTCCGGTTAATAAATGCAGAACTTTTAACTGTTCAAACATTATTGATATGTAAGTGAAAGAAGCAACATATTCTTTAGGATAATCAAACAAATAATATCTTGCCCAATAGCCTGTATCATAAAATGGTAATAACTTTTTTATTGAATCTATTCCCTGATTAAAAAGTGTTTCCGCTTTCTGGCTTTTTGTAAGGAGGTATAAATCAAATATACCAAAGAGAGAGAAGATAAATCCATTCAGTACAGCAACTGTTTTATATTTTGAAGGATATTCTTCATAAACAGGAATGCCTTCAAAATAATTTATTAAGCCCCCATCTTTAACTTCTTTAAAAAATGGATTTATCGCATCTTCACATATCGAAAGCAAAGAATCATCTTTATTCAATAAGTAAGCTCTAACTAAAACTGAAATAACCTCACCCTGTGAGAGAGCTGAATACCAAGGCCTGACCATTTTATAAAGAGGGATATCATAATAGATTAACCATACCTTACTATTTCCAATTTCAGTATAATTTTCTTTCAACCATTTTACCTGAGCAAAGAATTTTTCTCTCAAAATATTATCCTTAAAATCTTTTTGCAGAAGATGCTCATAAATTCCCAATGCATATTGAGCTATAACTATTGGATGATAAAAGTAAGGCTCATTATTAGTTCGCCATAAAGGAATTCCATTATCATCCATCTTCTCCGGATAATTCAATTTTGATTCAAAATTTAAGTAATAACGATCAACTGATTCAGGTTTTTTATCAATTGCGCAACGAGTGATAGAATGCCAGTATGAGGCTTTATCGGGATTAAGGAAAACTTTTACTTTATTTAGGAACAGATTTAAGTCCATTATTTAGAAATTTTTAATTGATTCAGGATCATTGTCTGATTTTCATCTTTAAATATCTGATTATTAAAATAATAAATAACTAAAAATATTATTGTGAATATTGAGTTAAAAAAAATTCCGTTTTGTTGAATGATTAAAACAATAATTGAAGTAATTATAAATGATAAAAATGAATTAAATAAATAAAACAAAAAATTTATGTATACTTTAATGTTCAATTTCAGTTTTAGATCTGATTGAAGTTTAATAAAAGCTAAGATAAAAAATATCAGGTAGCTCAAAGATGTAGCTATTGCCAGTCCGTTTTGTTTTAAGGCATCAACTAATAAATAATTCATAATAAATTTGATTATAAGTACTGAGATTGTAAGTAAAAGTAAAAAATTTGTTTTTTGTAAGGAATATAAAAACTTATTCAAAAAACTATAGACAACATAAAAAATCAGGCTTAGTGACAAGTAAAATAAGACCCCTGCAGTAGTTTCAGTGCTTACTGAATCAAAACTGCCCCTTTCAAGAAATATTTCTACAATCTGATTTCCTTGCAGAAGGAAAATCAAAACAAAGGGTATAAAGAATAAGAAAGAAAATGAAAATAGTTTATTGACCATTTCGGACATTTCTGTGAGCCGGCCTTTTGCAGATAAATCAGAAATTTTTGGCATAATTGCAGTAGTCAGAGAAATAGTAAAAATTGAAACAGGAAGCAAAAAAATATTGGTTGCATAGTTCAAAGATGCAATACCACCAGAATCAACACTTGAATAAAAATACCTATCAGACACAACGTATAATTGTCCAATTATTTCAATTAAAAGAATTGATAATATTGAACTATATGTTACATTAAAAGAATATTTATGCACAGATTTTTTTATCTTCAAATAACTTTTAATATCTGATTTTATCAGCAGGTAAAATAATTGAAGCAATGAACCAACCAAATAACCAATCGCTATCGGGATTATGTCCGTTGATTTAAAGTATATTAATGATATGATTGTTGCTATATTTATAAAAAGCAATGAAAATGCGGGTGAACCAAAATGATTTCTTGAATTTAAGTAAGCTGATAAAAATGAAGATAGTATTGCAGGAATAATTGTCAGAGAAAATATTGAGAATATAATTATTATTTTATCATTTAGTATTTCTTTGCCGGCATAAAAAGTAAGTATTTGTTCTGAAAAAACTATTAAAATCAAAACTATCATAAACGAAAAGATTATTGAGCTCAAAAAAGTTTTTCTTACAAAATATTCTTTGCCTTCCGGATACTCGTTCTGAGTTTTAGCATAATTCGGAATGAAATAGTTTTGATAAAAGAAAATTGAAATTGTATTTATAGTTAATGGAATAATGGAAGCAACGAGATAAATTTCATATTCTTTGTTTGTTCCATAATAATTGGCAAAAAGTATTTCCCTTAAAAAGCCTAAAACTCTGCTTAATAAGCTTATCAAGGTTATCGTTATCGCAGCTTTACCAATTATGGATTTATTTAACATTAAATTCACTCAGATTTATTTAATGGTATAGGCATAAAAGTCCTGAGTAAGAATATTAATTTTCCCGCCAATTTCACTAATTCGGAAAATATTTACAATAACTTTAAAGAATTTCCAAACTAACTTTCTGATCAACCCCTTAAAGTCTTTACTTACTGGTCCATTTTCAAAACATTCTACATTATTGAATCCTGCCTGAGATAACAACTGAATTAGAGAGTTGGGAGTGAAAATTGTCTGATGTGTTAAATCGCCGTAGATAATTGTTCCGGAAAATATTCCCTGACCATTTGGTGTTCTAATTATAAAAATTCCACCCGGATTAAGATTTTTATAGATAAGGTTAATTAATTCAATCAATTCATCTTTAGTGAAATGTTCAATAAAATCAAACGCAAATATTATATCGAAAGTATTTTGTCCTTTCTTTAAAAATTCAATTGCATCTCCCTGTAATACTTTATATCCTTTTGATTTAGCAATTTCTATTTGCTCAAAAGATATATCAATTCCTGTACAATTATTAAATCCTTTTTCACCTAAATATTGCAGAAGATAACCCGGTCCACATCCCAATTCCAGAATACTGGCAGATTTACTATACTTATTTATAATTGGATAAATTTTATAATCATAATGAGTAAACAAGCTACTTAAAGTTTTTTTATCTACAGAAGAAATTTTAGAATTGAAACTTGAGTGATAATTGGAGTAAAAGATTTCACGATAATTTTTAGACATAATTCAACTAAATATGCGAAAATAAAAGATGTTTTTTTATGATTTACTTCGGATTTTATTTGCCTTCCATATAGTTATCACTGACATAAAGAAGAATGCAAATATTCCCCCTAAAATACTACCAAAAAATATTCTTGGACTAACTGGTCTTTTAGGCGGGACTGCCGGATCGAGCACTTCCACTGTTGGCAAATCACGATTTTCTTCAATCTTTTCTTTGTAGTATTGTTGTTGAAGAAAAGAATAAACCTCGTTTTGTATTTTCAACTCTCTGTATAGTTCTGTTAATTCTCTGCCAAGTTGAGGGATTAAATTAAAATTTAAGAGATAATCTTCATTTTCTGATTCAATTTTTTTGTATTGTTCTTTCAATTGCTCAAGTTTTTTCAGGACAGATTGAAAAATTTTATCATCAACCTGAACATTATACCTAAGTAAACCCAACTCAATTTCTGTTTGACTGATTTCTGCTTTGATTTTTGCAGCGCTTTCTATTGAGGCTTTTAACTGATCAGGCAATGAGATAGTTTTATTCTTTTTCTGAAAATCCTGCAATTTAAGCTCAACAGAGTCTAATACAGATTTAGTTTGTTTAATTTGTGACTCAAGAAATATACGAGCTTTCTTCGATCTGGTTGAAATTTTATCATTATTGATATGATCTAAAGCTTCAACAAATGTATTAGTTAGAACAGCGGAGAAATTTTTTCTTTGATTAAGATCATCAATAAAAAGAGGGAAAAATTTTGACGAATATTCAACAGAAAGTTTAATTAATCCTTCTTTAGTTAATTCAACACTAATATCTTTACTAAGTTTATTCGCAGCTTCATTGATATTTTTTTCGTCATATTCATTTTGAATATTTAATTTTTTTATTACGAATAACGAAGCACTCCTACTTTTCAGAATTTCTGCATAAAGCTGTGAACTTGCATTTGATAGGCTTGGGCTTAACAACGATGTCATATTCTGTTGTGAAAGAAGACTGCTTAAACCAAGGATGGATGTATTTTTCTCTGGTGGTAGTAAAACCGCTGTTGAGCGATATGTATGAGGATAAATAAATAAAAAAATCAGTAATAAAAAAAAAGTTGTAAATAATGTCACGCCAATAATCTTTTTCCAGTTTGTCAATATTGTGTGAATGATAGTATGAAAATCCATTTTTACCTCGTTGCTACTATAACAGCTACTGTTGCAGCAACAACCGCTGCGATTTGTCCTATAACCTGCAATGAAGTTGTAAAAACATCCCAGAATTTAGGTGGTGGTGTTTTTTCAGGTACCCAAATTA
Source organism: uncultured Ignavibacterium sp. (assembly GCA_937942875.1). Classification (GTDB taxonomy): domain Bacteria; phylum Bacteroidota; class Ignavibacteria; order Ignavibacteriales; family Ignavibacteriaceae; genus Ignavibacterium. The sequence goes on from CALEBT010000057.1 coordinate 21,407, forward strand.
TATCACCAGGGTTAATTTTATCCACCTCATCTGCTTCAATCCATTCACCAGTATTTGACCGAATTACTCTTACATCACTTTCGATTGCTCTCCACCCAAATCCGCCGCTCAAATTTATATAGTCCTGAACATTAAAATTTTTGCGAAATGGAATATTACCCGGATTAACAACCTGACCAATAATTGTAATATATTCTTTTTCTTCGGGAATTATAATCAGGTCACCACTTTTCAATATAATATCTTCATCTGTTTTATTTTTCAAAAACAAATTCTCAAAATCAACTACTACTTTTCCGATCTTCTGTCTTGACTTTGCCTTGAGATAATCATATTCATCATCTGTCATTTCTGCTCTTGGTATTAGTTTCAATCTTTCATATTCAGGGTCAACTAATGAATCAGCCTGAGTTCTAAATAGGGAAGCATTAACTAATGAAGCATTATCTAAAAAGCCGCCAGCTTCTTTTATAATTTCCCTTAATTTAGTTTTACCTTTAATAATTTTATAAACACCTGGATATCTAACCTCTCCCTGTATAGTTACGTATTGTAAATCAAAATATTCAGGGATCTCTCTTACAATTATCATATCATTAGGTTCAGTATATACGGGATTGTTTAAGAGATAATCATAACTATAATATAAACTATACTGAGTTTTGCCGTCTTTAGAAAATCTGATTATCTCAATAGAGTCTTTAAATGCCTTAAACATTAACCCACCGGCGAGATTAAGTAAATCAGAAACTGTTTCATTAGGTTTATACTCATAATTACCAGTATATTTTATATGACCAAATAAGGAAACAAATCTCTCGCATTTATCAACTATAATTATATCTCCATCCATTAGGCGGGGATTTTGAGAAATATCAGCTAATCTCATAAACCTTAAAAAATCATATACCTGTTCTTTTCCATTCTTTGAAATTATTTTAATATTTCTTAAATCTGATGTGGGAGTAATTCCTTTTGAAATGGAGAAAATATCGTTCAAACGAGAATTAGAGGATATCACAAAATTTGCAATTTTTAATACGTTACCAACTAACGATACTTTGATTTTTCTGAAGCTCTGCAGGGTTACATAGATTTCAACATCTTTAAAGCTTCTCAACAATTTCTGCTTAATTAAATCTTTTGCCTGATAAAGATTTTTCTCCCGTAAATCTATTACACCTATTTGTGGGATATAAAGATATCCGTCAGGATTTATCTTTAAGCTAAAATTCCTTTCTTGAATACCACTTATAGAAATAAATAAAACATCACCAGGACCAACAAAATATTCTTCAGAATTTACAGGTCCATCAGATGATTCTAAGAATATTAAACCTAAAGAAGTACTATCCTGCTGCCCGAATAAAGATCTTTCGGGATAAAAAGGAAGGGGCTGGGGAAAAAATGATTCAATATATAAAAGACCAAAAACTAAAATTAAAATATTTTTCACTTCAAACCTTATTTGATTTAGTATTTTAGACTCAGGTTTTAATTCTTAAACTAATTTTTCTCATACTTATTATTGAGATTAAAACTCCGAAAAATGGTCCGATCACCAGCAAACAAATAATAATAAGTTTCAGATCAAAACTAAAATAAACTAGTACTGCTTGTAAATTTAATTCTAAAAAATTTATAATTAAATAGAATAATGCTAATGTAATTACTCCTGCTAAAAATCCTATTAGCACGATATTTAATACAATTGGTAGTTTGATGGTTGATAATTTTGCACCAACCAATTTCATTGTTTCATATTTTTCGAAATTTGAATTGATAATTAGTTTATTAGTGCTAAAGACAAGATAAACAGATATAAAAATCATCAATAATGTTGCAAGCAGAATATAGTTTTTTGCTTTATCTGACAGAAAGAAGATTTTCTCAAAAAATTCCATTTTAGAAATTACTTCATCAACCTCTTGAATCTCAGATAATTCAACTAATATTGAATTTAACGAATCTTTAATAATAAAATCTGATTTTAGATACAGATTAAACGAGGCAGGAAGAGGATTAAAATCCAATATTTTTCTAAAATCTTCCCCCGTTTCTTCTAAAAAAATATCATAGGCTTTTTCTTTTGAAATATATTCTACTTTTGATGTATATGCTCTTGACTTTAGGAAGTTCTCAATTTCTTTTAACTTATCATCTGTAATCTCATCTTTAAGAAATATACTTACAGATAAATTATCTTGAATGTATTTATTTATTACATCATTTGCATAGAAAAAAATGAAAGATAGAGAAATTAAGAATACTGAAATAGTTAATGATATAAGATTTATTAAAAAATGCAGCTTGGATCTAGAAATAATTCTGAACACTTCTTTAATTAAGAACATTAGCTACTCCTGATTAAAAATTCGATTCATCAATCCATCTGATGATTTGCCATATCTGCGATTCCTGATCTTTTCTTAATGCCATATTAACCCTACCATCAACACGGATAACGTCAGTTGGATTAAAAACAATCGTAAGATTGAAACCCCGTACAATATTTGCTGATAAAGAATCCTGCGTAAACAATATAATATTATTCCAAATTAAATCAAGACGTTGAGCATTCTGGAATAAACCTGATGTAGTTCTCATTTCATCAAATCTGCCCCAAGAGACATCAAATCCTTTATCATAATCACGATAAGTAAAAGTAAAATCCTGAGATATCAATTTTCCATAAATAGTTGAATCTTTAAAGGTATAAGCATAATTAAAATTCTGAAAAACACCTTCAATATTTTTTTGATCAGAAATAGCTGGATTATCCCCTCCGATATTTTCATCATAAGCAGGGGCAAACGGGTTTTTGCAACCAGCTAAAAACACTAAAAATGTAAAAAATAATTTTTTAATAAAAATATCCTTTAAGTTCACTCCAACTGGGAAGATTTCCGCTTCTAGTATCTTTCCAAAAATAAATTGACCAATTTGACCGACTATCTCTTACCATATTAAATTGTAAATTGCCCGCATAACTTTTTGGTTCGGAAGAGTTATGTGGAACATTGATAAAGTAATTTGCAGTATATAAAAGCGTGTCCCCGGACAAACTACTATAATTTTCATCAGTAATACTCAAAGTAATTTGAAAATCCTTAGGGACTTTTGAAACAACGCTGCTAAAGTATTTTCTTTCATCAAATATATTCCAATCCTGCGTCAAAAATATAAAAGTTGATGCTGCCTCACTGGAAGGTGAAAATCTAAATTTCTTTGCCACAAAAATTGTATCCACCAGACAAGCTATATAATTTTGAACATTTTTATCGGTAAAAGAATTTTTAAGATTTTCTATCACAATTCTTGGTTCAGTTGGTGGCAAAAAATTTGCTCTGCCCTGATCTGGAATCTCTGGTTTTCTCGTAACAAGTAAATCACACGAGTTTACTAACATTATTAAAATTAAATAAAGTATGATTTTATAATATTTCATTTCCTGCAAAATGCAATAAATCTTGGAGAACTTTCCTTATTAAATTCGCTGCCATCAAAATCACCAAATAAATTAACAATTTCAAAACCAATTTCCAGCAACTTATTTTTAAGTTGGTCAACTGAGTAAAGTTTAACGGATTCTGAATATTCTTTAGTTAAACCGTTATAAATTATTTGAATTGTTTTTTCGATCCTGCCTTTTCTTACAAATCTTTTCTGAATTATTTTCTTACCATTCTTAAATTCTTCAGTTAAAGGGATTAAGTTTCTCAACATATAATCTTTATTAAAAAAGTCCAGTACAAAGAACCCGGAAGTTTTTAGCAATTCAAATGCTTTTGTAAAAACCAGAAAATTATCTTCGTCTTCATTAAAATAGCCAAAACTAGTAAATAAATTTAGTATGAGATTAAACTTATTCTCAGAATTGAATTTTCTGATATCTGATTTAATAAATTTTATGTCTAATTTTTCTTTTAGAGCTATTTTAATTGCTTCAGAAAGCAGGTTTTCACTCAGGTCAATTCCGGTAACATTAAACCCTTTCTTTGCAAATATGATTGAATGTCGTCCCGCACCACAAGCCATATCCAGAATATTTGAATTAGGTTCGAGATTTAGTTTTGAAAGAATAAAATTTACGTGTTTTTCGGCATCTATTTCATTTCTATGTTTATAAACCTCCAAATACTCAGGACTATTAAACCAATCATCAAACCATTGTTTCATAAATCAATTCTGTTTAGCATTGCTTTTCCAATTGTAGCTTCATCGGTAAATTCCAAATCTCCTCCTATTGGAATTCCTCTGGCAATTCTGCTTACTTTAATTCCGAAAGGTTTTATCATTTTAGCAAGATAAAGTGAAGTTGTTTCGCCTTCAGTATCCGGATTTAATGCAAGAATGACTTCATTAAAATTTTCATTTTCAAATCTGTTAATCAATTCTTTTATTCTGAGATTATCTGCACCAACACCTGCTAATGGAGATAACACACCCCCTAAAACGTGATAAATGCCATTAAATTCGTTGGATTTTTCTATTGCTATTACATCATTAATATCTTCAACAACGCATAAAATAGAATTATCTCTTTTATTACTTGAACAAATAGAACAAAGATTATCCTCAGCTAAATTAAAACACTTTTCACATAATCTTAACTTTGTTTTAAGAGATAAAATCGAATCAGCTAATCTCTCAGCAAACTCTTTATCACTTTTTACTATAAAAAGTGCTAATCTTTGTGCAGTTTTTCTGCCAATTCCGGGTAATTTGCTAAATTCTTCAATTGCCAACGACAATGATTCAGCAATCTGCATTACTAAAATCCGGGAATATTTAATCCTGGAGGAATCATTCCTTTTGTAACTTTAGCAAGTTCTTCTTCTGCCATTCTGGCAGCAGAATTCAAAGCTTTGTTAACTGCAGCAACGACCAAATCTTCAAGAATTTCTTTTTCTTCTTTACTAATAACCTGTGGATCAATTTCAATAGAAATTAGTTCTCTGGCTCCATTGACAGTCGCCTTTACCATTCCTCCACCTGCATCCTCTGAAATTGTTTTATTTACTAATTCAGCTTGCACTTTTTGCATTTCTGCCTGCATTTTCTGAACTTGTTGTAACATTCCTTGTAAATTTTTCATTATCACTCCATAATTTTTACAGATTTTTCTATTTTCAAATATAAATATAGAATTGGTTTATTGTTTTCTTTTATTTTTTTTCAGATATTTCAATTTCAAAAGAAAAAGGTTGCCATGATTCAAACTATAATACACAAACAAGCCCCGTTGGATGATAAATATATTCAAGTTGAATTTCTTGACACAGTAATAATTGATAAAACTAAGACTAAAATAAAAGATTTAGGTATTAAAAGTGTTGAATTAAGTACTTATTTTTTCGAATACTTGACTGGCTATCAGGTTCCCACAGCTTATGTTAAAAGAGATAGTAAAAATATCATAAAGTATGTTGATTATTCTGAATATAAATTTTCATTAAAAATACTAAATCATTCAGATAAGAGAATTGCTAAAATTTTTGGTATAAAAGAGAATGCTGAGTTGAAACTTCCCGTTTATGAATTCAGATACGGTGAAACAAAAGATAATTTGATAAATGAAAGTCATTTACTATCTTTTGACCTTTGTAACTCTGAGGATATGAAGGTAATTCTAAGAATTTCTTCAAAAATCAATGCTGTTTTGAAGTCATTTTTTGAAAGAAGGAATGAGATTCTTACCGAATTAGACCTAAGGTTTGGAAAATTTCAGGACAAAATTTATGTCGCAGGCGATTTTACCCCTTTTGGAATAAAAGTGTATCCAAATAAAGAAAATTCAAGGTGGACTGATCCGAATAAATTGAATACTCCCACCGATATAAAAAAATATACGGACTTTCTGTATAATATCGTGAGCCCTAAATAATGATTACCAAATACGGATATTCTACAGTTGCTGTAATTACAATTATATCTTTTATTCTGATAGTAATTGGTATTTATTCCAATAATAATTTTATGAAGTTTGGACTAATTCTCATTGCAATCCTGATAATGATATTTACACTAAACTTTTTTAGAGATCCTGAAAGGAAAGCTCCAGCTAAAGAAAATATTATTGTTTCTCCAGCCGATGGAAAAATATTATTTGTGAAAAAAATAACTGATCAAAGATTCCTGCACGGAGAAGCAAAAATGATAGCTATATTTATGTCTCCATTAAATGTTCACGTCAATAGAATACCGATTTCTGGAAAAGTGGAATATATTAAATATCATCAAGGTGAATTTATTGCCGCCTTTGAGGATAAAGCCTCCGAAAAAAACGAAAGAAATGAAATTGGAATTACCAGTAAGTACGGTAAAGTTTTATTTATACAAATCGCCGGTTTTGTTGCAAGAAGAATTGTGAGCGATTTAAAGATTGGCGATGAAGTTAATATTGGAGAAAGGTTTGGTATGATAAAATTTGGCAGCAGAGTAGATGTAATTGTTCCGACCGATTGGATTGAAAAGGTTAAAAAGAATGATATTGTTTGTGCTGGTGAGACAATTCTTTTTGAAATAAATAACAAATAATGAATAGAATTAGAATCACTCCTTCTGTTATTCCAAATTTATTCACTTCACTTAATTTATTTTGTGGGTTTGTGTCAATCATACAAGCAAGTAAAGGAAACTTTGTTAATGCTGCGTGGTTTATAATCGCTGCATCTATTTTCGATGCATTAGACGGATTTATGGCAAGACTGACAAAATCAAGCAGCGAACTTGGAGTGGAATTAGACTCTCTGTCAGATGTCGTTTCTTTCGGACTGGCACCTGCATTCTTATTGTATTCGTCATATTTTTATAAATTAAATTCAATTGGGATTCTTATCAGCTCTCTTCCGGTTATTACCGGAGCCTTCAGATTAGCCAGATTTAATGTTCAGTTAGTTGGATTCGATAAGAAATTCTTTACCGGACTTCCGATTCCATTATGTGCTTTAACTTTCGTTACTTTTTTCCTTGGATTCTATGAATATCAAATTGAGTTATTTGAAATAATCATTTCACCACTTGTTTTGATTTTATCGTTCCTTATGGTAAGCAAGGTGAAATATGACACTATTCCAAGAGTTTCCATTTCAGAGATCAAATCTAATCCCATAAAATTTATTGTGATTTTTTTATTAGTTATAGTAGTTATTTTATATGATATAAAAGGACTTTTCTTTGCTTTTGTTTTCGTAATACTGTTTGGTATTTTTCGACATATTTTTAACAAAATCCAAAACAAGTTTTTCAGAGGATAAATGTTCAAAGCAAAAGTTTTAATTAAACGAAGACCTTCAATCCTTGATCCTCAAGGGAAGGCAGTTGAAAAAGGTGCACAGCATCTCGGACTGACAAATATTAAGAATACCCGAATTGGAAAGTTTATTGAATTTGATGTTTTATCAGATAATGTGGAAGAAGCAAAAAAAGAAGTGAATGAATACTGCCTGAAATTATTATCAAATCCAATTATGGAAGATTATGAATTCGAGTTATCAGAAATCTAATCTGAGAAAAATCTAATGAATCCAAAATTTGGTGTAGTTGTATTCCCTGGTTCTAATTGCGATCACGATGCATATTACGCATTAAAGAAAATAATGAATTGTGATGTTGAGTTTCTATGGCATAAAAATCCTGATTTGAATAATTGTGATGTTATTGTATTGCCCGGTGGATTTTCTTACGGTGATTATTTAAGAACAGGAGCTATTGCAAGGTTCTCTCCAATTATGAATTCTGTGATTGATTTTGCTAATAAGGGTGGAATAGTTATCGGAATTTGCAACGGATTTCAGATTTTGCTTGAGGCAGGTTTATTGCCCGGAGTAATGCTTCAAAATACTTCTCTGAAATTTGTTTGTAAAAATGTTTATTTGAAGGTCGAGAATTATAATACTATTTTTTCTAATAGTATTCCCGTTCAGTTACAGACAGTTAGAATTCCAATTGCTCACGGTGAGGGTAATTTTTTTGCAACTGAAACTATGTTAAAAGAGATTCTGGATAATAATCAAATTGTGTTCAGATATAGTGATGCAAATGGTAATACAAATGATGAAAATAATCCAAATGGTTCTTTAATGAACATTGCCGGAATTATTAACAGGAAGGGAAATATTCTTGGAATGATGCCTCACCCTGAACGAGTATGTGATCCAATTTTAGGAAGCACGGACGGACAATTTATTTTTAAGTCAATTATTAATTACTTATTAAACTAAAGGTGAAAATATGTTTGGAAATTTAGGTGCAGGAGAAATAATCTTAATAATATTGGTTATTCTCCTCTTGTTCGGCGCTAAAAAAATTCCTGAACTTGCTCAAGGTTTGGGTAAAGGAATGAAAGAATTTAAAAAAGCTGTTAAAGATGTTGAAAATGAAATAAAACAAACAGAAGAAGAAATCAAGAAAGAAGATAAGAAATAAATTCCTCTTGATTTTTATTATAAACATTCATTATTACTTTCATCCACAACCAAACTGATGTTTTATTCTGATATTTCTGAAAAAATAAATCTTATTGGCAGAGGTGAACTTTCTCTTATTGAAAATGTAAAATCTTTCATTGATAGGATTGAGCGTAAAAAACATCTTAATGCATTTAATTTTGTTTTCAAAGAAGAAGCATTAAAGCGAGCCTCTGAAATTGAAAAAAAGATTCAGTCTGGGAAACACGGAAAACTGGCTGGAGCAGTAATCGCAATAAAAGATGTACTTGCTTATAAAGGTCATCCTCTTACCTGTTCTTCCAAAATTTTGAGTAATTTCATTTCTATCTATACTGCCACTGCAGTTCAGAAAATTTTAGATGAAGATGGGATAATAATAGGTAAAACAAATTGCGATGAATTTGCAATGGGTTCATCAAATGAAAATTCATATTTCGGAAAAGTTCTTAATCCTGTCGATGAAACAAGAGTTCCCGGCGGTTCAAGTGGTGGCTCGGCAGTAGCGGTTGCTGCTGATTTATGCGACATTTCATTGGGAACTGATACCGGAGGTTCAATTCGTCAGCCAGCTGCTTTTTGTGGTATTTTCGGTTTAAAACCCACTTATGGCAGAGTATCAAGATACGGCTTAACAGCTTTCGCCTCTTCTTTTGATACTATTGGTCCTTTCTCCAAAAATGTTTACAATTTGGCAATTCTTTTACAAACAATTGCCGGAAAAGACGAAAAAGACTCTACTTCTGTGAATGAACTCATCCCTGATTATACTGCCATTTTAAGCACAAATAAAAAATTTAGGATTGGACTTCCAAAAGAGTATTTTACTGAGGGACTTGATTCGGAAATTAAAACTTCAATTTTTTCAGAAATACAAAAATTGAAAGAAGATGGATATCAAATAGAAGAAGTTAATCTGCCGATGACTGAATACACTATAGCTGCCTATTACATTCTCACCACTGCAGAAGCCTCTTCAAATTTAGCCAGATTTGATGGTGCTCGTTATGGTTATCGGGCAGAAAATTATTCGGACCTCGAAGAGATGTATGTTAATTCCAGAACAGAAGGTTTTGGCACGGAAGTCAAAAGAAGAATTATGCTTGGTACTTACGTGCTTTCATCAGGCTATTATGATGCTTATTACAGAAAAGCTCAAAAGATAAGAAGACTTATAAAAGAAGATTTCGATAAAGTTTTTCAGAATGTTGATCTACTTATTACACCGACAACTCCTACTACCGCATTCAAGATTGGAGAAAAATCGGATAACCCTTTGGAGATGTATCTTAGTGATATTTACACAACATCTGCAAATTTAGCTGGCATTCCGGGAATAAATATTCCAATAGCAAAAAGTAAAGATGGATTGCCAATCGGAATGCAGGTGCTTGCAAAACAATTTGATGAAGAAAAATTAATTTCTTTTGCAAGCAGATTTGAATAAATATAAATCAATTTGAAAAACAAATTCCAAATACGTTCCTGGATAAAGAATGATTTTAATGAAGTTCGAAAAATCCTGAAAGAAACCTGGCTTCAGACCTACGATTTTATTCCAGAAAATGACTTGCTTATACATCTTGAAAATTATTATTCACTTGAAAAATTGAATGAATTATTTAACAATCCCGATGCTTATTGTTTTTCCATTGAGAAAGATAGACAAGTTTTTGGCTGGATGAAATTATTTGACAATAAATCAGATGGAAACTTTTACCTTTCTTCTTTATACATTCTTAAAGATTATCAAGGATTAGGAATTGGTAAAGAGCTGATTTCAGTTGCTGATAAGAAAGCTCTGGAATTAAATCATTCACGCATCTGGGTTGGAGTTATGAAAAAAAATATCAACACTTTGACCTGGTATAAAAAACTTGGATTTAATTTCATCAAAGCAGAACCTTTCAAAATGGGAGAAACGGAAGTAAGTCACTTAATTGGATACAAAAAACTAAACCAATAATAGAGTTGAGTGATAAATGAGTGAGCAAAGAGCAGATTGGTTGATTGAGGACTGAAGACTGTTATCAGTTATTCGTTAATTGTTAATTAAACATTTTATATTTGAAGAAATAGAACGCGGATTTGACGGATTCGACGGATTTAAACGGATTAAATAAAATTATACATTATACATTTTACATTCTAAATTATTCATTCTTAATTATTCATTCGACATTCTACATTTATAATTAACTTTGTACCAATTATTAAAATTTATATCACAGTGTTTAGGAAAAAACAAAAAAGAATACTCGTCGTTAGAACTGATAGAGTTGGCGATACAACTTATATTACACCAGCCATTAGAGAGTTACGAAGAACTTTTCCGGACGCTTTTATCGCAACATTAACTCAACCTCATACGAGCAAAATTTTTCTAAATAATCCACATATAAATGCAATACTTACCGATGACTTGAAAAAAGAAAACTTTTGGAAAGTTGTAAAAGAAATCAGGAAATATAAATTCACTCACGCACTATTGATGTTTCCAACTGAACGCGCTGCTTATCAGCTGTTTTTTGCGGGTATTCCATACAGAGTTGGAGTTGGAAATATTTTGTATGAAGTAATTACTTTTATGCGAAGTGTATCAAGAAATAATTACAATCCTCTTCGACACGAAGCAGATTATTGTATGGATTTAGCAAGAAAAATCGGAGTCGTAACTGATAATATCAAACTTGAAATTTTCGTTACAGAAGATGAGAAAAAAGAAGCAATAGATTTTCTAAAACAGAAAGGAATAAATCAAAACGATAAAAAAATTTTTATTCATAGTGGTTCTCTTGGCTCAGGTCCAAATTGGAGTGAAGATAAATATTTCTCGCTGACAAAAAAGCTTTTGAATCTTTTACAAGATAATTCATATAAATTCATTTATACAGCAATAGAAATGTCTGAAGAATTCATCAATAAACTTAAAGAGTTGAATAAGGAAAGAATAAAAGTTATTAGGGATGATATTGATGATCTTAGGATGATGATAAAAGTAATATCTCAGGCAGATGTTTTTCTTGCTTGTTCGACTGGTCCACTTCATCTTGCTGATGCTTTAGAAAGAAAATGCGTGGGAATTTTTTGTCGAAGAAAAGTAAGCTCAGCAAAACATCACGGAGTTTTGAACGAGTATTCAATCAATCTTGAAGTATCTGAAGAAAATTGTAAAAAGTACTGCAGTGCAGACCAGAACACTTGCGGTATAGAAAATGGATTATCTGAAGAAGAAGTAATTCAAGCAATTCTAAAACTATCAGAAAGAAACTGATTATGGATTTTGAAAAATTAAAAATTCCCAAATGCAAAAAATTCTCTGGCTATAAACCTTGCTTTTCATACAAAAATTGTTTAGAAAATGGTTGTCAAGAAGATACAGACCAAAATAAAATTGGAACAAAGATTTTAATTATCTCACTTGATGCACTTGGTGCAGTTCTGAGTTTCACTTCAATTCTACCTGCAATAAAAAGAAAATTCCCAATTAGCACTGTAAATTGGATTACAATGCCCGGTGCTGATAAAATTCTTTTCAACAATCATTATATTGATAAAGTCTGGGTTTGGAATGATGAAAACCGAATGATTATTCGTCAAATGAGTTTTGATTATTTATTCAATGCGGATAAAACCAATTACGCTTGTGCTTTTGCTAATGAAATAAATGCAAATAATAAATTTGGATTTCTGCTTAATGAAGATGGTAAAATTATTCCTGCCAATAAATCGGCTATGTATAATTACTTGATGGGTAATGATGACTATCTGAAATTCAGAAAAAATCAGAGAACAGGACTTGATATTATTCACGAAACTTTCGAGCTTGATTATCAAAAAGACGAATATCAGTTTTTCTTTACTGAAGAGGAAAAAGAATTCATTGAATCATATAAAAAAGAAATCGGCTATGACCAGGCAAAGACTTATGTCGGTTTCAATACTGGTTGTTCAAATCTCTTCCCCAATAAGAAAATGACAATTGAGCAGCATATTTATTTGATTCAAAAACTTAGCGAAAATAAATCACTGAAAATTGTTTTACTTGGCGGAAAAGAAGATACTGAAAGGAATGAACAAATTATCGCTGGCTTACCTGAAAACATTCGCAAAGAAGTTATTAACACACCAACCACTTTAGGTCTTCGTAGAGGAGCTTGTTTTATAGATATTGCTGATTTAGTTATTACTGGCGATTCATTTGGAATGCATCTGGCAATAGCTTTGAAAAAATTTGTAATAGCATGGTTTGGTTTGTCCTGTTGGTCGGAGATAGAATTATATGATAGGGGGATAAAACTTTATCAGGAAAATCTTGAATGTTCTCCCTGCTGGAAACGCGTTTGTCCTTATGATTTAGAATGCATAAAAATGATTGATTTAGATAGAATTATTAGTGAAGTCATTAAGTTTTCAAATAATAATCCACGATTGAATATTAGATAACACAGGATATTCGCACCTAAAGAATTCAAGTTAATTTTCATATCTTTACAAAACAGAATTAATAATTTAGTGAGAATAAAATGAGCATATTAGTTAATAAAAAAACAAGGCTTGTAGTTCAGGGAATCACCGGCGGTGAAGGTTCATTTCATACTGGTCAAATGATTGAATATGGAACAAAGGTAGTCGCTGGTGTAACTCCTGGAAAAGGCGGAACAAAATTCGAGAACATTCCAATCTACAACACTGTTGAAGAAGCTGTAAAAGAACAAAATGCAAATACATCTGTTATTTTTGTTCCACCAGCATTTGCAGCAGATGCAATTTTGGAAGCAGCTAATGCAGGTATAAAAGTAATTATCTGTATCACCGAAGGAATTCCAACTAACGATATGCTTAAGGTATATAATGCAATTAAAAACAAAGATGTTGTATTAATTGGACCGAACTGTCCCGGTGTTATATCACCCGGAGAAGCCAAAGTTGGAATTATGCCTGGATTTATTCATAAAAAAGGAAAAATTGGTGTAGTATCCAGAAGCGGAACACTAACCTATGAAGCAGTCAAACAATTAACAGATGTCGGATTAGGACAATCAACATGCGTTGGAATTGGTGGTGATCCGATTATCGGTTCAAAGTTTACTGATATTATAAAATTATTTAATGAAGACCCTGACACTGAAGGAATAGTAATGATTGGTGAAATTGGTGGAAGTGCAGAAGAAGAAGCAGCTGAATTCATCAAAAAGAATGTTAAAAAACCCGTCGTTGGATTTATTGCAGGCAGAACAGCACCTCCGGGACGTAGAATGGGGCACGCTGGAGCGATTATCTCAGGTGGTAAAGGTACTGCCGCTGAGAAAATGGATGCAATGAGAAAGGCCGGTATTCAAGTTGTAGAGAGTCCCGCTGAAATTGGTTCTACTATGTTAAAAGCTCTCAATAAATTAAAATCGAAACAAAGTAAAAAACAAACCAAGCAAGAAACGAAAGTCAAATCAGACAAGACAAAAAAATTAAGTAAGAAAGAAGAGAAGAAATCACATAAAAAAGATAAATCATCTAAGAAAAAATCTAACAAGAAAAAAAGCAGGAGATAAAATTGGGTAGAAAAACTTTGGCAATAATTAAGCCGGACGCTGTTAAAGATGGCTACATTGGTGAAATCATTTCAATGATTACAAAAGCTGGATTTAAAGTTAAAGCACTGAAAATGACACGCTTAACAAAAGCTCAGGCTGAAAAATTCTATGAAGTCCACAAAGAAAGACCATTTTATAATGATTTAGTTGAATATATGACCTCAGGTCCTTGTGTTCCTATTGCTCTTGAAAAAGATAATGCAGTTGAAGATTATAGAAAACTTATAGGTGCAACAGATCCTGCACAAGCTGAGGAAGGTACTGTCAGAAAACTTTATGCACGCAACAAGCAATTCAATGCTGTTCACGGTTCAGATTCTGATGAAAATGCGGAGAAAGAAATTGCTTTCTTCTTCTCTGAAAAAGAATTATTAGAAAACTATCAAGACTAATTTTTTGAGGAAATAATGAAAAAACTTTTAAGTGTTTTATTTGTTTTAATTGCTTTGGTTTTTATTGCTTGTGGTGATAAGAACAAGGATGAAATTCCTAAGATTGATTCTAAATTATACAATTATGATTCAACAGGCTTCAAGACTGAACCAGTAAATGATAATTCAACCTTTGAGTTAGGATATCGTTTTGATAAAGGCGAGAAAATTTTGTACCGCCTTGTTAGTATTTCAGAGACAGCACAAAAAATTATTACTGATACAACTTTGACCAATAATATTAAACAAGAAATTATTTATCTGATTGAATTCGAACCAAAGTCTATTGAATCAGATGGTACTGTTGAAGCTGAAGTAAAAATTGTTGGACTAAAATTGAATGCAGATGTTAACGGTGAAAAAATGGGTTTTGATGCTGTAAATGAAAAAGACACTCTCCAGATTCAGCTTTATGCAGAATTTGCTGCGATGCTGAATAATCCTTTTTCAATGAGATTTTCAGAATACGGTGAGATTTCTGAAATTTTCAGAGTTGATAAAATATCCAACAGATTTTTACAGCTTAGAGATGCTGATACTGTTGATGCACAAACTAAAAATATGATAAAAGATGAAATAGTTAATAGTGTGCTGAAACCTTTAATGGGTCAGCTCATAAGAAAAGTAACCAATAAAGTTTTAGCCGTTGATTCAACCTGGTCTGCACCACAGCCACCCGTTCCAATGATGGTATTTCAGATCAATTATACAAATAAATATAGAGTTGCTGGAATCGAAAAGTTTAATGATAATAAGCTTGCTGTTATTGATGCCGGGATGGATTATTCTGTTGAAGGTGAAACTAAAATAAATGAAAGAGGAGTTAATTACAATTTTAATAAACCTGTATCTAAAGGTGAAGGAAAAATTTATTTTAATATTTCAAAAGGTCGTATTCAAAAAGCTCGTACAACCTCTTCAACTTCATTTTCTTTCACAATGGAAGCAGACACTCCTCAGGGCAGGCAAAAGGGTAAAAGAGAAGAATTTGTTTCAAACACAAATATTTTAGAATTAGTAAAATAAATTTTAATTACACTTCAATATATTTTAGAGACTTGCCGCAGCAAGTCTCTACTTTAATTCAATTAAACACTCATTCAAATTTCTCTTTATGAATCTTTTCTATCTCTTGTAATATATTATCAATTCTCTCGATTTTCTTTTTAATTGTTTCATCTTCCGGTTTGATATTCAATGCTTTTTGAAATTCTTTTTTTGCTTCTTCGTATTTCTTAGAACTTAGATGACCTTCGGCATTCTTTACAGCAGTTTTATATGATTCTTCTAATTCAGCAGGCAATTTTTTCATTCTGTATTTTTCGCCACTCTCATTAACAATATATCTTTTGAACTCTTTCGTATAGCCAATATTAACAGGGTTTCCATATTCATTTTTCTTAATTCCATCTAAATATTTAACCAATAATTCCTCACCAAGTTTTTTCCATCTCTCAATAGTAACTTTGGACATCTCATTAGAATAAGTAGTTAAATAATCAATCGCTTTTGCCTGAGATTCTTTCAATAAAATTTGTGCAGCATCCTCGATAGATTTTTGTCTTGCGTGAAATTTACCTTCTAATTCCGACTGAACTTTAATAATATCATCTTTTACAACAGAAAATTTAGGATAAGCATAATTCGACACAAAATTAAAAACCCAGAAAGCAGCATCACTATGATATTTATTTAATGAACCCAGCCCTTGTTGAAAGTTGTAAGGGATTTTATTTATTGAAGCATACATCGGTATCCAAACTGTAAAATAAGTATCATCAACACCAAACCATAAAACTCCGCCAACCTCTCTTGGCAGATAGGAACGAGCCTGAGAGACAAATGAAAATCCTGTTTGTGGAGTTGATATTGGTCTTTCATTAAAATATTGATTGCCTTCATATTCCCAGACAAGCGGTCTCCATCTTACTGGAGTGTTATACCATCCGGAGGCAATCCCATTGGTAATATCTAATTCAGTTCCTTCATAATGGTCGCGCATAAGTTTTTTAACATCCGAAAGAGAAAGTTTCTCATCAGGTTTTACATATAGAGGCATTCTCTCTAAAGACTCCCCACGAATGTATGAAATATATTTTTCCATATCTTTATTAACTCTTCTAAACAGAGACCAAACTCTTGCTTCGCAAAACCTTACAGAACCAAAATCTAAAGGAGCATAAACATCAGAGAAGCTAAAATCTTCATCTTTACCATTGAAGTATCCCATTTCTCTTGCAAAACTTACGACATCTTTTGAATAGAGATAATTTTCGGGGTCATTGAAATTTATTTTTGTTATTCTTGCGTGATTAGCGTGAGCAGATATATAACCATCGGGAATTCTGACAGCAACCCATACAGCTCCTTTTCTTCCCTCTCCTTTTCCAATCATTTCAAGAATCCAGGCTTCGTTTGCATCAGCAATAGAGAATGATTCTCCTGAACTATAATACCCATATTCATCAACCAATTCGGTCATAATCTTTATTGCTTCACGAGCTGTTTTTGATCTTTGTAAAGCGATATAAATCAGGCTTCCATAATCAATAATACCTTTTGAGTTGACAAGCTCCTCTCTTCCACCGAAGGTAGTTTCACCAATTACAACCTGATATTCATTCATATTACCAACGACATTATAAGTTTCAGGAGCTTGTTTTATTCTGCCAAGGTATTTACCTGTATCCCAATCATAGATATCCAGCCAGGTTCCTTCACTATATTTAGCTGCAGGAAAGTAGTAAAGCTCTCCATATAATGTAAAAGAATCAGCAGTATAACAGATATGAACCGAACCATCTTTTGAAGCTCCTTTTGTTACAATTAAATTAGTACAGGGAATGATTAATTGATAGGCGGTGAGAACGGCTAATAATGATATAAATTTGGTTATTCTAACCATCTTAATCCCTTTCTTTTAGTTTGTCAATTTGTTGACTCAATATAATAAAAACGTGAATTTTTACCACTGAAAAACGGAATTTTTCGTTCTGTTCATACGTTCATCAATCAGATTTGCCACTTATCAGAATTAAGAGTTAAATAATTTTAATAAAATCATATATTTTCTAAAATTATTTTACAATAATCAGGAGGCATAATGAAACCTTTAATTTTTCTTTCAATATTTTTCATAGGAATTTATATGAACATTTTAGCACAATTACCACCCTTAATTGACAGAGAGATATTTTTCGGTGATCCCGAAATATCAGGAGCTCAAATTTCGCCTGATGGAAGGTTCATATCTTTTATTAAGCCTTTTAATAATGTTCGAAATATCTGGGTAAAAACTTTCGATGAACCATTCGAAAATGCCCGCCCTTTAACAGCAGATAAAAAACGCCCGATTATGGCTTATTTCTGGTCTGTTGACAGTAAATATATTTTATTCGTTCAGGACAATGGAGGAGATGAAAACTACAGGGTTTATGCTGTTGACCCAACTGCTAAAGGTGATCCCGTTCCACCCGCTCGAGATTTAACGCCCTACGAAAACGTACGGGCTGTGATACTTGATGTACCACGCAACAATCCAAATGTTATTATGGTCGGGTTAAATGATAGAAATCCTCAATTACACGATGTTTATAAAATTAGTTTGAATGATGGAAGCAGAGAACTATTATGGCAAAACGATCAGAATATTATTGGATGGCTGTTCGACTTGAAAGGAAATTTAAGATTAGGTATGAGAATGACTCCGGATGGTGGAAGTGAGATTCTAAAAATTGAAGGAAAAGAACTTGTCCCAATTTACTCAGTTAGTAATGAAGAAGAAGCATACCCAATAAGATTTACTCCTGATGGAAATAAATTTTATATGGTAACCAATAAAGGAAATGATGTAGATAAAACTCAACTAATGTTATATGATTTAACAAATAATAAAATTGATTTCATAGAAAAAGACCCGCTTGATGAAGTTGATTTTGGAGGAACTTATTTTTCAGAATTAACAAACGAACTTGTTTTTACCACATACGTTAGTGACAAGACCCGAATTTATTTTCGAAATGAAGAATTCAAAAAAGATTACGAAAAGCTCAAGGAAAAATTTGGAGACAGTGAAATTGATTTTCGCTCAGCTACTTTAGATGAAAAAATATTTTTAATATCTGTCTCCAGCGATACTGACCAAGGCTCTGTTTATGTTTTCAATCGAGAGACAGGGGAGATAAGTTTTCTGTATAAATCCAATCCCAAACTTCCCTCTGAACCTCTTGCTCCAATGATTCCAATAAGATATGCTGCAAGAGATGGAATGATAATTCCCGGCTATTTGACTTTGCCAAAAGGAATTGAACATAAAAATTTACCGACAGTTTTACTTGTTCACGGCGGACCTTGGGCAAGAGATTTCTGGGGATATGATGCTCTAGCTCAATTTTTAGCTAACAGAGGCTACGCTGTTTTACAACCTAATTTCAGAGGTTCTACCGGTTACGGTAAAAAATTTCTCAATGCGGGAAATAAACAATGGGGTCGCGGCTCAATGCAGCACGACTTAACTGATGCTGTTAAATGGTTAATTGAACAGGGTTACTCAGACCCAGATAAAATTGCTATTGTCGGTGGCTCTTATGGCGGGTACGCTACTCTTGCAGGATTAACTTTTACACCAGATTTATATGCAGCAGGATTTTCAATTGTAGGTCCTTCAAGCATAATAACCTTGTTAAATTCTATTCCACCTTACTGGGCTCCACTTAAAAAAATATTCGATGTTCGCGTTGGAGATATGAATAATCCTGAAGAGAAGAAGATCCTTGAAGAACAATCTCCTCTCTACTATGCGACTGAGATAAAAAAACCCTTATTTGTTGTCCAAGGGGCAAATGACCCTAGAGTTAAAAAAACTGAATCCGATCAGATAGTTGTTGCTTTAAGAGATTTAGGGCGAGAGGTTGAATATATGGTTGCAGAAGATGAAGGGCACGGTTTTGCAGGTAAAGAAAACAGAATATCTATGTTCTTTGCTCTTGAAAAATTTTTGTCAAAGCATCTCAATGGGAGATATCAACAGGATTTGAGACCTGAAATTAAAGAACGATTCGAGAAGTTGATGGTTGATATAAAAACTGTTTCTCTTCCAGTAAAAGAAGAATTCTCTGGTGAAATGATAAAATCTTTTAATGGTGAAAATGTTTTAACTGGAAATTCCAAATATTTAATCAATATTGAATCTGGTGGTCAGAAAATAAATTTGGAATTAAATAGAAATATCTCCGAGACAAAGCTTGATGGAAGAGATGTTTTACTTGTGTATGAAGAAACCAAAGGAATGATGGATGGAACTGATTCCCTTTTCATTGATAGAAAAACACTTCTGCCAATAAAAAGAATAATTAAGCAAGGAATGGCTGATATCAAAGTTTCTTTCTCAGAAAATAAGATAGAAGGTCTGATCGCAGCAGGACCACAACAGATTCCAATAAATTCCAATTTAGATTCACCTGTTTTACCAGATGGGACAGGCACTGAACTTGCAATTAGTTCTTTAGAATTAAAAGAAAATATGAATTTCAAGATTCAGCAATTTGATTTACAAGCGGGAAAACCTAAAATTATTAACGTCAAAGTTCTTGGAAGTGAAATCTCGGAGATAAATGGAAAAATGTTAGATACTTTCAAAGTTGAATATAATCCTGAAGATGATGAACAAGACGGCTCAATTTTATGGATAGATAAAAAGACTAGAAAAGTATTAAAGTCTGAAATGAGTTTACCTGCTATGATGGGCGGCGGTAAAGTATTTTACGAAATAGTTGAATAATATTTTTTATTGAATTTATATCTTTAATCATTTAAGGTGTGGCTGAAAATTATATTTATCCTGAATTCCTGGTTGGTCTTTGGATTGTCAAGGGAAAGTAATTAGTTAATTTTCCGTCACACCTTTTTCTATAATTCTTTTGTGAATAATCATTATCATATCACATCAGGTTTATTCTCATAAAAAATCAACAACTTAAATAAAGAGATTTGAAAATAATTTCTTTAAAACTGAAATTCTTATTTACCTTCTACCAGCTTTTTAATTCTTCTGATTATATTAAAACTATCGTGATTATAAATGAAGAGTAATAGTCTAAATTTTGTTTGGGTAAAATAAATTAGACTCCAAGTTTATCTTTTCTTTTTAATGAAAAGTAAGTTGAATTGAAAAACACTAAGTTGAAAGCAATTATTATTAAAACATCTGATATTAAATTATCAGATGAAAATCCTATCTGACTTATAATAATAGAAGAATTTGCCTTATACTCAGATATCAAACTTGCCTCAAAAGACCATCTGCTGATCATAAAAGCTGCAATTACTTTTATGAAATCTTTCATTATTGCAAATTTACTTATCAGTCCTCCTAAAATAATTTTAGGTATCAATACAATCGGAAC